>JAJRQU010000156.1 GCA_024280095.1 Alphaproteobacteria bacterium
ACCCTATCCCTTGGAAGGTTGAAAATTGGGATTGTCCGCCCGGCCGCCGATAAAAAATCACCATATAGCGGGCGACCTCTCTGGCCATTTCCTTGCCCATATCTTCTTCAATCAAGGACAGAGCCAAATCCATGCCGGCGGTAACACCTGCGGACGTTATGACATTCCCTTGGCGGATATATAAGGCGTCCGGCTCAACGCTAAGTTTTGGGTTCTTCTTTTGCAATTGATCCGCATAGGCCCAATGAGTGGTCACCCTTTTCCCGTCAAGCAAACCGGCTTCGGATAATATATAGGCGCCGGTGCAAATGGAAATCAAGCGATCAACATTATGAGCCTCCTGCTTTAAAAAATGGATCAATGTGTGATCTTTGGCGGCGGATATGGTGCCATTACCGCCGGAAATAATCAGGCTGTGGCTGGTGGTATATTCACGCAGGGGCCGCGTTTCCATGATCATACCGCAGGTCGAACGGCATGTGCCGCCGTTTGCTGTATAATAATCTATTTCATAAAATGCTTTTTCGGCGATATCATTGACGCTGCTGAATATTTGCGCGGGGCCGGATACGTCAAGTATTTGGAAATGATTGAAAAGGATGAAAGCAATTTTTTTCATAATTTTATCCGAGCAAGCTTTAAATCAAGAAACGTTTAAATTCTCGAAGCGCGTAATATACAATGCCGATGACTAATATAAATTCAATGATCGCCCGCGGCCAATAACTCAAACTGCTGATGGTGGCATAGGTGATGGCCGCGCTGAGCATGAATATACCAAGATAAATAATCCAGCCCAGTTTTTCTTTATCCTGTAATTCCCGCAGCCATTGGCCGCGCGGCGACGACCGCCAGATTCGCAGACCAATATATAAAGCAAGGGCAAAGGTTATAAATTGTGACCCAACATATTTAAACTGGGCAGGCAGGGGCCAGAAAACAACCGATATGATAATGATGGCCGTCAAAATAAGGACTGGTTTTTTATAGGGTCGTATATTCATCACTGGTGCCCAATATGTCACTTAAGCTTTGCGCAATGCTATTGCGGGACGGGCCTCTGCTCAAGCCTTTTGCGATGAAATGGCGTAAATCGTGGGTAATATGTCATTTTCGCCATAATTTTTTTGTTCATAATGAAATTTCGATCAAAAATTGAAATAGATAAAGGAAAAAAAATGTTCACAGTTGGTATTATATTATTTGATGATTTTGAAGAATTAGACGCTATCGGCCCATGGGAAGTATTTCGGGTTGCTGAAGAATTGTTGCAAGAGAAGAAGGGGGAAAATCTCACATGTGAGATGACGTCTCTTTGGGGAGAAAAGGTCATTGCCAAAAAGGGACTTAGGCTTGATGTCCATAATAAGCTGACCAAAGACAGCCGCTATGATTTAATTCTATTGCCGGGCGGTGAGGGCAGCCGCGCGATAATAGCCGATGAGGCTGCCATGGAAACCATTACCCATGTGGCAGGCCATTCATCATGGGTCACCAGCGTATGCACAGGGTCGCTGGTTTATGCGGCGGCAGGGTTATTGAAGAATAAAAAATGTACCAGCCATCATATGTGCCTTGAAATGTTAAAACAGATCAGCCCCACAAGTGACGTCATCTCTAACAGCCGCTTTGTTCAAGACGGCAATATGGTGACATCGGCCGGTGTATCGGCGGGCATTGATATGTCCCTATGGCTGGTTGGTCAAATATTTTCGCCTGAACTAGCCCGAAAAGTGCAACATTTTATGGAATATTATCCCAAACCGCCTTATGCGGACTAAGGATTCTGGTGATCTGCTTTGTCTGTTTTCTTGCCTGAAATATGAGCGGCAGTTGATAAGGTTGCTGAATATTACGGCATAATGTTTCTGCGTCACAATTAGGACAGATTACGCCTTTAACATAAACCGCAGTATGAAAATACCAATAACGGCTTATTTTACATAGGCTTAGCTATTGGTTTAAAATGCTAATATGATGCTAATTATAAATTGGCATGATTATTGAAAAGAAGTGATCAGGCAGAAAAATTCTGTCATGAATCTAAAATAAGGAGAGAGACGTGCTCACACGAACAAAGGCATTATTCACCACAATATTATTTGCAGGAACCTTAAGTGCAGCTCTGCCGGCACAAGCCGAAGAAACGGGCTTTCTTGGCGGCGAATTAAGTGCCAATATTTCCATACTGAATGATTATCGTTTTCGCGGTGTATCATTGAATGATGAGGATTACGCCCTGCAAGGCGGTATTGACTGGAGCCATGAAAGCGGTTTTTATGTTGGCACATGGGCGTCCAATATTTCAGATTTTAACGGATCTACGATGGAAACGGACTATTATGCGGGTTTTGCCGGTGAAGTGAACGGTATGAGCTATGATGTTGGTGGGTTACTCTATAGTTACCCGGGCGGCACCAACACAGATTATTTTGAGGTATATGGCTCTGTTGGTATGGATCTTGGGTTTGTTTCTGCGACGATTGGCAGTAATTATGCCTTTAGCAGCGAAAATCTGGCCAATGAGGATAATCTCTATATCTATACCAAAGGCGATGTGGTTATTCCTGATACCCAATTAACGCTTAATCTGCATTTGGGTTATGAAGATGGGGCTTTTGCCAATAAAAAATGGGATTGGCTTGTCGGGGTATCCTATAATTTCCAAGGGCTTGATCTGGGCGTATCTTATATTGACACCAATATTGACGGAGAGACTTCTGATGCGGCTGTTGTCTTTAGCGTCGGGGCCAGTTTCTAAGTTTTAAGAATAATACAAGAAAGCCGGCTGAATATTCAGCCGGCTTTTTTTATTCACTTTTTACTCACTTTTTTTACTCTCCGGCGATCATCATGCCATCAATACGCAGGGTCGGCGCGTCGGTGCCATATTTAATCACCAGATCATTGGCGGCGGTCATATTCAGGAACATATCCTTTAAATTGCCGGCAATGGTCACTTCATTCACGGGGTAAGTAAGCTTGCCATCCTCAATCCAGAAACCGCCAGCCCCCCGGCTATAATCACCGGTAATGCCATTAACCCCCATGCCAATCAGATCAGTGATATAAAAGCCCGACTTTATATCCTGCATTAATTCTTCGGGGCTTAAAATGCCGGGGGACATATAAAGATTGGTTGATGAGGGGGACGGCGGCGATGACGTGCCGCGGCTTGCCCGGCCATTCGCGGTCAGGCCCAGTTGCCGTGCGCTTGCGCTATCCAATGTCCAGCATCTTAAGATACCATCCGTTATTATGTCGAGCCTGTCGTTGCGGCAGCCCTCGCCGTCAAAAGGCTTTGAGGATGGCCCGCGCACCATATGCGGATCGTCAATGACCGAAATACCGCTTTTGAAAATCTGGGCATCCATACTGTCTTTCAGGAAACTGGTGCCGCGCGCGATGCCTTGTCCATTGATGGCACCGGCCAGATGGCCTAAAAGACTGCGCGATACTCTGGGGTCAAATATGACAGGCACATTACATGTTTTGGCCTTGCGTGGGCCAAGGCGGCGCAGGGCCTTTGTCGCGGCGTCCTGCCCGATTTCTATGGGCGCTCTTAAGTCGGCGAAATGCCGTTTCGACGAATAGGCATAGTCTCGTTCCATGGTATCGTCCTTGCCGGCGATGACCGATATGCTTAAAGAGAAATGGCTGGAAGGGTAACTGCCGGAAAAACCATTGCTGTTGGCGGTGGCGATAAGGCCTTTGCTGAAGGCCGCGCTCGCCCCTTCTGAATTGGTGATGCCGCTTGTCCCCAGCGCAACATCTTCGATGACACTTGCCAGCATTTTTAATTCATCGGCGGACTTTTCAGTTTTATCATAAAGATCAAGATCAGGTATATCAGCCGCCTTTATGGCCAAAAGACCGGGGTCCGCAAGACCGGCATAGGGGTCTTCCGGCGCGTTCTTTGCCATGTCAACAGCCCGCTCAATCAATTGGTCAAAGATGTGATTGCCAATATCACTGGATGAAACGATCGCCTGCTTTTTCCCCACCAGAACCCGCAGGCCAAGGTCGGTAGATTCGGCGCGCTCCACATCTTCGAGCTTGCCAAGCCGCCAGGAGACAGATTCAGACTGGCCCGAATAAATCACCGCATCACAGGCATCCGCGCCGGCCTTTTGGGCGGCCTTCATCAGATAGTCAAGCTTTTCAAGATATTGTTCAGACAGGTCTTTATAATCAGTCATCTTCTCTCATTTTCCATATGGGTTTGCCAGAGGTCGGCAGATTAAGATTGTGCCATTTTTCCGTTACGCGGTCGATGATCTCCTGATCCATGGCGATTTCCTCTCCCCATTCCCGGTTACTTTCTCCGGGGAATTTATTGGTGGCATCCAGGCCGATTTTGCCGCCAAGGCCAGAGACAGGTGAGGCAAAATCCAGATAATCTATGGGCGTATTTTCAACCAGCGTGGTGTCCCTGACCGGATCCATGCGGGTTGACATGGCCCACATGACATCCTTCCAGTCACGGCAATTAATATCGTCGTCAACCACAATGATAAATTTTGTATACATAAATTGTCTGAGGTATGACCACGTGCCCATCATAATGCGTTTGGCATGGCCCGCATAACCTTTTTTGATAGAAATCACCGCGATTCGGTAAGAACATCCTTCCGGCGGCAACCAGAAATCAACAATTTCCGGGAACTGTTGTTGCAGAAGCGGAATGAAAACTTCATTGAGAGCCTCGCCCAATATTGACGGCTCGTCCGGCGGCCTTCCGGTATAGGTCGACAGGTAAATGGGGTCTTTGCGCATGGTGATGGCCGAGAGGGTGAAAACCGGAAATTGTTCGACACTATTGTAATATCCCGTGTGATCGCCGTAGGGGCCTTCGTCCCGATAATCATCCAGCGACACATGGCCTTCAAGCACGATTTCAGCCGTTGCGGGAACCTTTAAAGGGATTGTTTTGCAATTGACCAGTATGGTTTTCTTGCCGCGCATCAAGCCGGCGAATTGATATTCGGACAGCGTTTCCGGCACGGGCGTGACCGCCCCCAATATTGTTGCGGGATCCGCGCCCAGCACAATGGCAACGGGCAGGGGCTCTGACTTTTTTTCTTTCCAGCGGCGCAGATGCTGCGCCCCGCCCCGGTGCTTTAACCAGCGCATCAAGGTTTGGGTTTTGTTTAAAACCTGCATGCGGTAAATGCCAAGATTAAAATCATCTTCGCGGGAATTGCTTGGCCCTTTGGTCACCACAAGGGGCCATGTTATCAAGGGGGCCGGCTCTCCCGGCCAGCAGCCCTGAACGGGCAGTTGGCTCAAGTCCATGTCATCCCCCGTCAGGACAATATCGTGGACAGGGGCTTTTTTAACGGTTTTGGGTTTTGCATTCATCGCCTGTTTTAAAATGGGCAACATGCGGAGGGCATCTTTAAAGCCGCTTGGTGGTTCGGGCTGGCGCAGGAAAGCCATCGTTTCGCCCAATGCCCTTAATTCGGACGGCTGCCTGTTCATACCCCATGCGACCCGCTCGACCGTGCCAAAAAGATTGACCAGAACGGGCATGTCGCTTTTGCTGCCATCGGCCTTTATGACATTTTCAAACAGGATAGCCGGCCCGCCTTCGGCGAGAACGCGGGTTTGAATTTCGGTCATTTCCAGTTCGGTACTGACTTCTTCAGTCACGCGTACCAAACGACCTTCTTTTTCCAGATGGGCAATGAAATCCCTGAGCGATGAATAAGACATAAAATTGTTATAGGGGAAATGGCATTACGGGAAAAGGGCTTTTGTTTCTTCTGGTAAACTAATGACTAAAAAAGGCCCTCATGATGATGAGAGCCTTCATTATTGATGACCGGAAGGTTAGGCGTCCCGGTCGGGGGAGTTTTTCGCCCGTTCAATGCCTTCAAGGATTTTCTGTTTGGCGACCTCCGGGCCATGCCATCCGGAAATTTTGACCCATTTGTCTTTTTCTAGATCCTTGTAATGGGTAAAGAAATGTTCAATCTGCCGAAGCAGGATTTCCGGCAGATCCGTATAGGTGTGAATATCTTTGTAAGTCGGATCTGTTTTCAGGTCTGGCACCGCAAGAATTTTTTCGTCGCCGCCGGCTTCATCTTCCATCAGCAATACGCCGATGGGCCGCGCGCGGATCACGCATCCCGGCACAAGGGACGCGCCGACAACAACCATAACATCGCAGGGGTCGCCATCCTCGGACAGGGTATGGGGCATGTAACCATAATTTGTGGGATAACGCATTGGCGTGTGCAAAATACGGTCAACAAGGATTGCGCCGCTTCGTTTGTGCATTTCGTATTTTACCGGCTCCCCGCCTGAGGGGACTTCGATGATGACATTGATTTCTTCCGGCGGGTTAAGGCCGGCACTGATTTTACTGACGAAGGGCATTGAGATTCACCTGTTACATGTTAAATTCTATTGCGGCGCAATATAACTATTATAATTATTTTGTCAGTATTTTTTTTGATAAAAAAGCCCCGCAAGATGCGGGGCTTTAATCATAGGATATAATCGTTGCTTTAAAAGCCTACATGTATTTTGCCACGATAGCCACCAGAAGAATCGCCACGATATTGACAATTTTAATCAGGGGATTAATCGCCGGGCCGGCGGTATCCTTGTAAGGATCACCAACCGTATCGCCTGTTATGGCGGCTTTATGGGCGTCAGAGCCCTTGCCACCGTGGTTGCCGTCCTCGATGTATTTTTTGGCATTGTCCCAAGCGCCGCCGCCAGATGTCATCGAAATAGCTAGGAATAATCCGGTAATGATGGTTCCCATGAGCATGGCGCCCAGAGCCTGAAAAGCTGAAACCATGTCGCCGCTTACCCAATATGTTACAAAGAACAAGGCAACCGGTGCCAAAATCGGCAACAAGGACGGCAAGATCATTTCTTTAATCGCCGCCTTGGTCAACAGGTCAACCGCTTTGCCATATTCAGGCTTTGCCGTGCCTTCCATGATGCCTTTGATCTCCCGGAACTGACGGCGAACTTCGACCACCACACTGGCCGCCGCCCGCCCCACAGCCAACATGGTCATGGAGGCAAACAGATAAGGCAGCATACCCCCAATAAACAGGCCAATCACGATGAAGGGATTCTGCAATGAGAAGGCTATATCGCTATATTGCGGCAGATAATGGGTAATTTCCTCGGTAAAGGCTGCGAAAAGAACCAATGCGGCAAGGCCGGCTGACCCAATGGCATAACCTTTGGTGACGGCTTTGGTTGTATTGCCAACCGCGTCAAGCTTGTCCGTTGTGACGCGAACATCTTCGGGCAGCTTAGCCATTTCGGCGATGCCGCCGGCATTATCTGTTACCGGGCCATAAGCATCCAGCGCAACAACCATACCTGCCAGTGACAACATGGCGGTTGCCGCAATGGCAATACCAAACAAACCCGCTTGGCTGAAGGCGATAAAAATACCGCCGCAAATCACAATCACCGGCATGGCTGTTGATTCCATGGAAATGGCCAAGCCTTGGATGACATTGGTACCATGACCTGTTTCAGAGGCCTCTGCGATGACCCGCACAGGACGATATTCTGTGCTGGTGTAATATTCTGTAATCCAGACCACAAGGGCGGTAATACCAAGGCCGGTCAGAACGCACCAGAATATGCTGAGGGTTGACAATGTGCTGCCGTCGACCAATTCAATATTATTGAAGAAGTCATATTGTGTCAGCATGCCATATATCAACGCCGCAGAAATAACCGCGCTCCAGATCAGGCCTTTATACAAGGCCCCCATGATATTTTCCGAGCCTTTTTTCATTTTGACAAAGAAGGTGCCGGCAATTGATCCAATGATGCTTAACGCGCCGATCATAAGCGGCAGCAGCATCATTTTTTCGACAGAACCTGCGGCAAAAGCGCTGGCGGCAATGAGCATGGTAGCGACAATTGTCACCGCATATGTTTCAAACAGATCAGCGGCCATGCCGGCGCAGTCGCCCACATTATCGCCCACATTATCCGCTATTGTTGCTGGATTTCGGGGATCATCTTCGGGAATGCCGGCCTCGACTTTACCCACCATATCGCCGCCTACATCGGCACCTTTGGTAAAGATGCCGCCGCCAACGCGCGCGAATATTGAAATCAGGGACGCCCCGAAACCAAGGCCGATAAGCCCTTCCAGAGTATGGCGTGCATCCATCCCTGCGTTGATCATATAGATATAATAGACCGCAACACCAAGCAGGCCGAGGCCAACCACAAGCATACCCGTCACGGCGCCAGAGGTAAAGGCGATATCAAGTGCCTTGTTGATATTCTCAGATGCGGCCTGAGAGGTTCGCACATTTGCCCGAACAGAAACATTCATGCCGATATATCCGGCAATGCCAGATAAAATCGCCCCGGCGATAAAACCGATGGATACATGGCCGCCCAGCAGGAAATGCAGGGCAATGGCCACAATAATGCCGACGATACCGATGGCTTTATATTGACGGTTTAAATAGGCGGCGGCCCCTTCCTGAATGGCGGCGGCAATTTCCTGCATGCGCTCATTGCCGGCATCAAAGGCCATGACCCGGCGTGTGGCATATATGCCATAAACAAGTGCGACAAGGCCGCACCCTACTATCATTAAATATATATTCGTCATACTTCCCTCTGTTTTTTCTGTTGATTTTACCATTAACCCGCCTTATATGACGGTATTAAATAAACCTCTCCCTGATATTAGTGGCTTTAGACCCTGCACAATTATGTTGCGGAAAGCAAGAGTAGAATCTGCTTTTTGAGTTATAGCCTATATTCTATGACGAATATTTTTCAGGAAAAATGCCCCGCTAAAATGCCAAAAAACAAAATGATACCAAGGTGGTTATTGGACTTGAATAGCATCAGGCAATTGTCACTTTCATTCATCTTCAATGATTTTATTTGCCATAGGCAATGACCGGCCATGACAAGGAGGGACAGGTAAAATAACGGACCAATGCTGGCCGCGAAACCCGCAATTGAAAATATGATTAACATGGTGCCATAAAAGAAGAATAACCATTTTGGCGTATTTTTACCAAGCTTCAGGGCGGTCGATTTAACGCCGATCAGGGCGTCATCTTCTTTATCCTGATGGGCATAAATTGTGTCATAACCAAGTGTCCAGAAGATGCCGCCGGCATAAAGCAATATGGCGGGCCAGGCGAGCCCGCCAGTGACCGCAGACCAGCCCATCAGCGCCCCCCAATTAAAGGTAAGGCCCAGCATAAGCTGCGGCCAATAGGTAAATCTTTTCATGAAGGGATAGGTCACCACCAGAAGGAGAGAGGCTATACCGAGCCATATGGTATAAGAATTTAATTGCAACAGAATCACCAGACCGATCAGGCAAAGGCAAGCCAAAAACATTAGGGCTTGCAGGACGCTGACCCGGCCACTCGGCAAGGGACGGCCCTTGGTGCGGGCCACCAGGGCGTCATATTTTCGATCAGCCAAATCATTAACCACGCATCCTGCCCCGCGCATGATAAAGGCGCCAAAGGTAAAAAGCGCCATAAATTTTAGAGAAACTTGCCAATTTGCATTGATGACATGACTGGCGAGGGCAAGTGACCAGAGGCCCGGCCAAAGCAGAAGCCATGTGCCAATGGGCCGATCCGCCCGCATCAATTGCAGGTAGGGCCAGGCAAAGTCCGGTGATAATCTATTGACCCACCCCTGTTCCACCGTATCCTTTGGCGCATCGTTTAATCTATTTTTATTTTTTGCCATTTGTCTTACTTAGGGTAAAAATCTATAATTGGCAAAAATATAATAAAGAGGATGTGATGTCGAATAATATTAAAGCCCGCCTTTATGTGGAGCATGATTTAAGGGCGGGCGGGAAAATATTGCTTGAGGGCAATCAGGGGTATTATCTGGTCAATGTCATACGCCTGAAGGCCGCAGACCATATTCTGTTGTTTAATGGCCGACAGGGCGAATGGCTCGCGGAAATAACCAATATCGGCAAGGGCCGCGCGGTTGTTGTTGTTGAGCAAATCGTAATGGCGCAGAAGCCGGAACCTGATCTGTGGTATCTTTTTGCGCCCCTTAAAAAAGCACGAATTGATTATATGGTGCAAAAGGCAACGGAGCTTGGCGTGTCGCTCATTCGCCCTGTCCTGACGGCGCGTACCAATTTTGATCGCTTAAAAGAAGATGAACTCCGCCTGCAGGCCATTGAGGCTGCGGAACAATGTGAGCGTTTCACCGTACCAATTATCGAACCGATGATAAAATTGACGCCGCTCCTGAACGATTGGCCCGAGGATAGATTGTTGATGTTTTGTGACGAGGAAGGCGAGGGGGATCAAAACACTTTCCCCGTGGGCCGCGCCATGGATGAGGTCGCCGCATGGCAGGATCGCCCCAAAAAATGGGCCATCCTGATCGGGCCGGAGGGGGGATTCGCGCCGGAGGAACGCCGGCTCATCCGCAGTAAAGCCAATGTGGTTCCCGTGACATTAGGCCCAAGAATCTTGCGGGCGGATACCGCCGCCATCGCCGCCATTGCCTTATGGCAGTCTTATGCAGGGGATTGGCGGCCAGAGGATTGAAGGTAAGGTAAAATTTCATTGACTCCCATCAAATTTTTTATCATCATCCGCCCGAACATTTTGCAATGTTTTCCGAGGGGCGTTAGGGGTAAAAGAACATGGAAGATAAACGAATGAAAAATATAAAAAACTCTACAGCCATTCTGGCGGGGATATTAGCTCTTGGAATTTCTGGTGTCATTACAGGCCTCAGCCCGGCAGCTTTCGCAGATCAAAAAAATAACATGATCACCTATCACGAAGGTGACGAAGGCCAAGAGCCCGAAACAAAGCCCGAAGAAAAAAAAGCAGATACAGAATCTGCTGACAAAGACGATAAAAAAGACAAAAAAGATAAAGAGAAAAAAGATAAAACCCTTGCGGAATTTGTCAAAGATCTGGACAAGAGCGAAGGGCTTTTCAATTTCTATCGTGATCCTAAAAAAGGCGATCTTTTTATGGAGGTCAGCGCAGATCAACTGGATGAGGAATTTATTTATTTCATCTATTTGCACAATGGCGTTACCGGCGTTCCGGGGCTTGGCTTTCGCGGGCTGACCGGAAATAATCAGATTTTTTCCCTCAAAAAACATTTCAACCGCATTGAATTCATCGAAGAAAATACCAATTTCTATTATGATCCGGATAGCCCGCTTAGCCGGTCTGCGGATGCGAATGTATCTTCTGCCTTGCTGGCCACCGCAGAAATAAAAGCAACCAGCAAAGATAAAAAACGCTTTATCATTCCGGTGAGCAAATTATTCTTGAGCGAGGCGCTGACAAGATTGACACCGAAACCAAACCCCGCCGATAAAAAAGCTGGAAAATTTGGCCCCGGAAAATTAAATACTGCCAAATCCAAAATCGCCAAAATTAACAATTATCCGGAAAATTCGGACGTGATTGTGGATTATGTCTTTGATGACCCGAAACCCGTGCCGGATAAAACAAAGGCGGGCGGCATTCCGCGTTCTGGCACCATGTCTGTGCAGCATAGCTTCATTCAAATGCCAAAAAATGATTTTAAGCCACGGCTTGATGATCCACGGGTGGGTTATTTCACCAGCCGCGTGACGGATATGACCAGCTATAGCGCCACCCCGTACCGCGATTTAATTGATCGTTGGCCCCTGGTGAAAAAAGACCCTTCGGCTAAAATTTCCGAACCGGTAAAGCCGATTGTTTTCTGGATTGAAAATACCACGCCCTATGAATATCGCGATACTATTCGGGACGCGTCTCTGGCGTGGAATATTGCCTTTGAAAAGGCCGGTTTTAAAAATGCTGTTCAGGTGAAAATTCAGCCGGATGACGCGGATTGGGATGCGGGCGATATTCGCTATAACGTTATGCGTTGGACCGCGTCCCCACGCCCGCCATTTGGCGGTTATGGCCCTAATTTTACCAACCCGAGAACCGGCGAAGTTCTTGGGGCTGATATTATGCTGGAGCAGGTATTTATCACCAACCGTATGGCCACGGGTAGCATTTTTGAAACATCTGGCCTTGGCCTGCCGAGCACAGACAGTGAAAGTCTGACCGGGATTTCTGGTGACCCGTTATCCTGCAGTCTTGGCCATCAATTGCAAATATCTTCTTTATTTGGGCAGGCTGTCCTTGGCGTAAAATCCGCGCCGGATCTGGATAAGGATGAATTGATCAAACAATCGCTTTATTATCTGACCCTTCATGAGATTGGCCATACCCTTGGCCTTAATCATAATATGAAGGCCAGCCAATTGCATGATTTTAAGGATGTCCATAATATAGATATTACAGGCCCCGTCGGGCTTGCGGGATCCGTGATGGATTATCCGGCGGTTAATATTGCCCGCAAGGGTCAAAAGCAGGGTGATTTCTATACCACGCGCCCGGGGCCATATGACATATGGGCTATCGAATTTGGTTATTCTCCTGAAATGGAAGATGCCAATGCGCGGAATGCTTTGCTTGCAAGATCTACCGAGCCTGCCTTAACCTTTGGTAATGATGCGGATGATATGCGCTCGAACGGTAAAGCCATTGATCCGCGCGTTATGATTGGCGATATGTCCGGCGATGCCATTGCCTTTGCGGAAAATGAAATGTTGCTCGCGGAAGAAACCATGACTGGTCTGCTTGGCAAATACACCAATGATGGTCAATCATTTCATGAATTGCGGAATGCTTTCCTGATCGTCAGCGGCACCAAGGCGCGGGCGGCGAATGTTGTGTCGCGTTATGTGGGCGGCGTTTATGTGGACCGGGCTTTCGTTGGCCAGAAAACAGATGCCAAGGCCCCATTCGTGCCGGTTTCGCTCGCCGATCAAAAACGGGCTATGAACCTGTTGAAAGATCAATTCTTCAGCCCGAATGCCTTTGACTATTCCCCTGACTTGATCAGTCACTTGCAGCAACAACGGCGCGGCTTTGATTTCTTCACTATGACAGAAGATCCGAAAATTCATGCCCGCGTGATCAAGGCTCAGAGCAATGTGCTAAGCCATCTTACCCATAAAAATGTCTTGCAGCGCTTGACCGATAGTCGCCTTTACGGCAATGAATATTCAGTTGCCGCCATGCTTGGGGATTTGACCGATGCTGTCTTTGAGGCCGATTTGAAAGGCAATGTGAACAGTTATCGCCAGAATCTGCAGGTGACTTATATGAACCGGCTCATAGGGATCATTAAGGATAAGGCCGCATCGCATCAGGCCAAGGCCGCGGCATTTGCCAATCTTGACCGCATCCAAGGCTGGATGAAAAAAGCCAGAAAAGGCAATTCAGAAACCCGCGCCCACCGCGATTATCTGAATTACGCCATTGATCAGGCCCTGTTCCCCGGTAAAGGTTAACGTGGTTAATATAATTTAAATGTCCCCCGGATCATATGGTTCGGGGGATTTTTTTATGATTTTTTAGCGTATATCAGCGTATATCCAAGTCATATTTCCCGGGCAGTATTTTGGCACCGCAGCGGAATTTTTTATGTCTGTAGCTGAGCTGCCAGTCGCGGGCGCTGGTCAGGTTTAAACAGAATTCGGCGATCAGGTCGCGTTTTTCCGGGCCTATATCAATCTGTTTCAGGTTACTGAGATATAAAAGCGCATCTTTGAAATTCACATGCCGTAATTTTGTCTGGCTGAAATCAGCCCGCGACAGATCGGCAAAGTAAAAATTCACATGGTCAAAATCCGTACGAAAGAAATTTGTCTGGTTCAGGTCCGCGCCGGTAAAATCAATGTCTGTCAGATGGCTGCCCATAAAAATGCTCTGGCCCGCAGCGGCATTCTTCATGTTTAAATCCAATAGGGTGGATTGCCAGAAGCTGGCTTTGACAAGGCGGCTGCTGGTAAAATCACTGGCCTGAATTTTAACATGCTGAAATTGGCTGTAGGCCATATCAGCATGGGCAAAGCGGCTGCCGATAATTTCAACGCCGGACAGGGATACCCGCGTCATCTGAGCGCCCTCAAAATCACTGCCCTTGATGTAGGCCCCGTCAAACCGCGCCCCCGTCAGGTTGGCCCCTTTGAAATTGACCTCCACATTACGCGTAATACTCAAGTTGGCATCCGATAGATTTTCGTCCGATAGATCCAGACCCGACAGATCCGCATGACATAAATTCAGGCGGCGCGGGTCATTGATATCGGGCGGCAGGACGTCTGTTGCCCATATACGGTGCTCAAACAAAAGCTCAGGTAAATTGGTCGGCACCCAGCCCGGCGGGTTCGGGCAGTCATCCGCCCATGCGGCCCCGCCTGTTAAAGAAACAAGAACCGTAAGGGCCGCGCATAAGCCATAGGATTGTTTGAGCATAAATATGATGCCGTTTTGTTTTTGTTTGAAGTGACCCTATATCATCATATTTCACTTAATAATCCAATAAAAAGATGACCTTGCCTTTTTATCTTGTCAATTGTGCCCTATATTAAACAGATGAATGATGACGACACACCGCCCTCGCCGTGGGGCCCGCGCCCGGATAAGGGGTCAAATAATTCAAAAAGGCCGAACAGGCCCCATAAGGGTTCTTTGAAAAAAATCTCCCGTTTCCCCGTTTTCCTGGTGGGGGTGATCGGGTTTTTATTTATTTTGCTAATTGCGTCGTGGCTCTTGCCGGACAATATGATTGCGGGGGCGTCCATGGGCGGCTTGATGTATGACGGGTTGCTTCTGGCCTTTGTCGGGGCCGGCCTTTGGGCTCATGTGAGCAGCTCTCCAAGCGCAGCTTTGCGGCATTTGGCCACATGGGTAATAATCTTTGGGGTGCTTGCGCTGGGCTATAGCATCTGGACAGGCGGCGGGCGTATTGGCGGCGAACTGGATGTGGCAAAAGGCATCAGTACGGGGACAAATATCAGTTACCGCGCGGATCAGAGCGGTCATTTTTTTGTCAGGGCCAAGGTGAATGGTACGCCGGTGGTCTTCATGGTGGATACGGGGGCGACGGATGTGGCGCTCACCCGTGCGGATGCCGAAAATATAGGGCTGCCTATGGATCAGTTAAGCTTCACGAAACCCTATAAAACGGCCAACGGAACGACTTATGGCGCGCAGGTTATGCTCGCGACCATAGACATTGGCCCGATCAGCGTAAGAAATATCACAGGCTCGGTTTTGCCGGATGGATTGGGCTATTCTCTGCTTGGTATGAGTTTTTTAAATACCCTTTCGGGCTATAAAGTGGTGAATGGTGTATTGACATTATACCCTTAAAGGCCCACATGTTTTTATTCTGAATGTAATGAATAGCGAAAATCTTATGTCAACTGATGAAATATCTGCCCAAAGCCAACCCATCGAAAATAAACAGCAATTGATTGATTATATTGCCGCAGGGTCTAAGCCCAAAAGTGAATGGTCCATTGGGACGGAACATGAAAAATTTGGCTTTTGTATTGATAGCCTCCGGCCTGTGCCTTACGAGGGGACAAGAAGTATCCGCGCCATATTAACCGCCATGCAGGAATTTGGCTGGATGCCGATGATGGAAGGGGATTACATCATTGGCCTGAAAAAGAACGGCCAGTCGGTGACGCTTGAACCGGGCGGGCAGCTGGAACTTTCCGGGGCCATGCGTAAAACACTGCATGAAACCTGCAGTGAGGTCGCCAGTCACCTGAAACTCACCAAAGCCGTTAGCGAAAAGCTTGGCATTAATTTTCTGGGCATGGGATTTAACCCTAACACACGCCGCGAAGATGTACCGATCATGCCAAAAGGCCGTTATGTCATCATGCTCAATTATATGCCGAAAAAAGGCAATCTTGGCCTTGACATGATGCTGCGAACCTCAACAATTCAGGTCAATCTGGATTATTCAGACGAAGCAGACATGGTGAAAAAATTCAGGGTTTCATTGGCCCTGCAACCCATTGCCACCGCCCTTTTTGCGGCATCCCCTTTCACAGAGGGCAAACCCAACGGTTATTTAAGCTATCGCAGTCATATCTGGACTGATACCGATCCGGATCGGTGCGGTATTCTGTCTTTTGTCTTTAAGGATGATATGGGCTTTGAGGCTTATGTGGATCATGTTCTTGATGTGCCTATGTATTTTGTTGCGCGAGATGGGAAATATATAAATGTGGCGGGGCAATCCTTTCGGGATTTTATGAAAGGCGAGCTGCCGGGATATCCGGGTCATAAGCCGACCATGCAGGATTGGGAAGATCATATGAGCACGCTTTTCCCCGAAGTGCGCTTGAAAAAATTTCTTGAAATGCGCGGCGCGGACGGCGGTACGGGGGACTGGATTTGTGCCCTGCCGGCCCTTTGGACGGGATTATTTTATGACCAGACCAGCCTTGATGCGGCCTGGGATATGGTGAAGGGCTGGACCGGTGACGAACATGAATATTTACGGGCCAATGTGCCGTCCAAGGCATTAGCCACACCATTTAGAAATGGCACGGTGCTGGACATTGCAAAAGAAATGGTCACCCTTTCAGCAGAGGGCTTAAAACGCCGCGCCATGCTTAACAGTACAGGCGAGGATGAAAGAATTCTTCTTAATCCTTTGCATGTTGTCCTTGATAGAAAGAAAACCGTTGCTGAAGATATGCTGGAAAAATATTACGGTGAGTGGAAGGGCGATATTTCAAGAATATTCAAGGATTATGCTTTTTAGAGCTTTCTTGTTGAATATTTCTTTGTTGAATATTTCTGGGGCTTTACCTTAAGTCATTTAAACCGTCGAGCAGGCCGCCTTGATCCTGACAGTCGATAATATTTTGCGTCATTTCGGCCATTAATTTGAAATATAAGTCCGGTCCCTTTTCAATATAAAGACCGAGCGGATCAACCACATCAAACCCCGCGCCCGTGCCGCTCATCACCACCGTGGCGATACGCGGGTGCGCGCCCGGCATGCCCAATACGCAGGTTACTTTCTTTTCTCTGGCCAGCCTTTTTAGCATTTTAATATGTTTGGCGCTCGGGTTCTGGTCAGATTTTAACGTAATAGCCCCGACAGCTTTCAGCCCAAAAGATTTTTCGAAATATTGAAAGGCATCATGATAAACGATCATTGGTTTTTCGCGCAGAGGCCTTAATCTCTCGCGGATATCCTCTTCCATGCTATAGAGGCGGGTAATGGTTTTTTGCGCATTCTGGATATAGGTCAAGCTGTTCATAGGGTCCAGTTTTGACAGGGTTTCCTCAATGACCCGTACCATGCGGCGGGCGTTGGACGGGTCGAGCCAAATATGCAAGTCCTGGGCCGCATGGGCCTTATGATCTTCGGATTGGCTATCGCCCCTATACCAGATTTTGCTGGTGCGGTAAGGTATCAGATGTATACCTTTTTGCTGTGCCATGGGAATGGCCAGAAAATTTGCGTATTTGCGTTTGAGTATACTTTTGAGGAATATTTCCATATTGGGATCTATATAAAAGATAACATCCGAATTATGAACTTGCCGGATAACAGAAGGTTTGAGGCGGAAAATATGGGGATCAAGGCCGCCGCTTACCATTAAGTTCAGTTTTCCCTTATCGCCCATAACACTTGCGACCAATGAATGAAGGGGCTTGATGGTGGCAATGACGGTTAATTCTTTTGCCAATGATTTTGAATGAACAGCGGGGTTTGCGGCGGAAAAAAAACCAGCAGCAAGAATAGACAATAAAAAATTTCGCGCATGTTTAAACAAAATATCACCAGATTTTACAGTAATAACATAACGTATGTGGGAATAGTCATGCTCAAGTCAAGAAATATTGTCAAGTTAAAGAGGCCATCGTTAATGAGAAGGAATGTCCGCCGGCTTTTGATGATTATGGGATCATGCGGATTTTTTTGCCTTAATAATTCCCTATTTGTATCATATCTGATAAAGAAGTAATCTAATATATGTAAATGGTTTGGCTCTTTGTCTGTTTGACGTGTTATAGTTCGTCAGATTCGCCGTTAATTAAAAGGCTGATTGCCCGATGGAATATGGAATAGCTATGGTTTTGGAACGAATTTCTCTGAGTGCCGTTAAAATGATGAAGTCGCTTCTTTTAGTATTAATGACCGCAGGATTTTTGGTGGGCTGCTCTGGTACAGACCACTTGAAATATCAGGAAAGAAGCGTAACCGAATTATATGATGTGGCTCTGGATTACCTGAACAAGGGGCAGTTTAAATTTGCGGCCGTATCTTTTGATGAGGTGGAACGCCAGCATCCCTATTCGTCGTGGGCGCGGCGGTCACAATTAATGTCTGCTTATGCCTATTTCAAGGCGAATAAACTGGAAGAGGCCGTTCTAGCTGCGGAACGTTTTGTCTCGCTTCACCCCGGCAATAAAGATGCCGCCTATGCTTATTATCTGATTGGTATATCTTATTATTTGCAAATCGCCGATATCAGGCGGGATCAAAAAACAACGGAAATGGCCATGCAGGCGCT
This sequence comes from Alphaproteobacteria bacterium, assembly GCA_024280095.1. Lineage (GTDB taxonomy): Bacteria > Pseudomonadota > Alphaproteobacteria > Sphingomonadales > Emcibacteraceae > Paremcibacter. Next base: position 18,413 of record JAJRQU010000156.1, read on the forward strand.
TAGTGAAGTTGTGCGCCGTTTCCCTTTTTCTGAATATGCGGCGGATGCCAAATTGAAAATTGACCTGACTCGCGATCATTTGGCCGGCAAGGAAATGAAGATTGGTCGCTTCTATCAGGATAAAGATAATTATTTCGCGGCGATAAGCCGGTATAACCGTGTCATTAAACAATATCAGACCACAAGCCACGTTCCGGAAGCCCTGCATCGTTTGACCGAAACCTATTTAGCCGTTGGCATTCTGCCGGAAGCTTATAAATCAGCGGCGGTACTTGGGGCCAATTACCCGGACAGTGAATGGTATAAATATAGTTACGACCTGATGCAGAAATATAATGTAAAACAACCATAATAGCTGAGGTTTTCTGGTCTCGGGGTGTGTTCTGGATGCTCAATAGCCTAACCATAAATAATATTGTTCTCATCGATCATCTTCAAATTGAATTTGAAGGCGGCCTTTGTGTGCTCAGCGGGGAGACCGGGGCAGGAAAATCTATCTTAATGGATAGTCTGGGGCTTGCCATGGGCGGGCGAAGCGAACGCGAACTTGTGCGCCACGGCACGGCGCAAGCAAGTGTCAGCGCGAATTTTTATCTGTCAGCCCGGCATGGCATCTGGAGCTTGCTGGAAAGCCAGTCGCTATCCCATGATGAGGGACAAGTGATATTGCGCCGCACCTTAACCCGGGATGGCAGGAGCCGCGCTTATATCAATGATCAACCGGTCAGTGTCGGTTTTTTGCGGAAAGTGGGGGATATGCTCGTTGAAATTCATGGCCAACATGACGAAAGGGGCCTTCTGAATTCCAAGGGACATCGTAAAATTCTGGATGATTATGGTCAATATCATGACCTGACCCATAAAGTCAGGACGGATTATAAATTTCTGGTCGACCTTCAGAAACAGCTTGGCCAAGCCGAAGAAAAACTGGCGCATGTCAGGGCGGATGAAGATTATATTCGCCATAATCTGGCGGAACTTGAACTATTGTCACCCCGGGAAGGCGAAGAGGGGGAGCTTGCTGATGAACGCAGCCGAATGATGCAGGGCGAGCAAATGTCGGAAGGGCTGAATGATATTCTTAAAAGCCTTTTGGATAAGAATGGTGTGGATGCCTCGCTCGGTTCTGTCATCCGGCGTTTGAGCCGTATGGGCGGGCAGGATCAAGGCATTCTTGATCCGGTGCTGGAATCCCTTGATCGGGCGGCCAATGAAACCACGGACGCAATAGCCCTGCTGGAGACCACTTTACGGGATCTTGAATTTAATCCCCATGAACTTGAAAATACGGAAGAACGTCTTTTTGCGCTTCGTGCGGCCGCCCGCAAACACAGTTGTCTGGTTGATAATCTGCCGAATATTGCCCTGGAGTTTTCGCAAAAGCTTCAGGCTCTTGAATTTGGGGATGAAGAAGTTCAGCGTTTGACCAAAGAAGTTGCGATGGCGGATAATATATTTCGTGAGGCTGTGGGCCAGTTGTCAGCCGCCCGGAAAGCGGCCCTTGATGAACTTGATGTTTTGGTCAATGGGGAGCTGGCGCCGCTTAAAATGGAAAAGGCCCGGTTCAAAACTGAACTGATGCCGCTTGACCCGTCTGAATGGCGCGGCAATGGCGGCGAGAGGGTCGAGTTTCAAATTTCCACAAATCCCGGCGCGCCCTTTGGCGGCCTGATCAAGGTGGCGTCAGGCGGAGAATTATCCCGGTTTATTCTGGCCTTGAAAGTTGTCTTGGCCAGCAGAACCACCGCGCCCACTCTGATTTTTGACGAGATCGACCGCGGCGTCGGCGGGGCTGTTGCCGATGCGGTTGGGGAGCGATTGAAACGTTTGGCAGAAAAGGCACAAATCCTCGTGATCACGCATTCTCCGCAAGTCGCGGCCCAAGGGGCCTACCACTGGCTCATTGAAAAGAATGAAATAGAGGAGGGCGGTGCTGTGTTCACCAATGTGAGCGTCCTTGATGAGACGGACAGGCAAGAAGAAATCGCCCGAATGCTGGCCGGTGCCAAAATCACGGATGAAGCCCGCGCTGCCGCTGCGCGTTTGATGCAGACATGAGGGAGATTGACGCGCCTTTCATTCCTGTAGCGCAGCTTGATGAGGCGCAGGCTATCCGTGAACTTGAAATATTGTCTCGTGAGATTTCCCGTCATGACGGGCTGTATCATGGTAAGGATTCGCCGGAGATTTCCGACGCAGAATATGACCTTCTACGAAAGCGTAATGATGAACTGGAAGCGGCCTTCCCTCATTTGAAAAGAAAGGACAGCCCGGCGAACAGGGTGGGCAGCAGCCCGTCCAGCGGTTTTGCCAAGGTGGCCCATGCGCGGCCAATGTTATCACTGGATAATGCTTTTGGGCCGGATGATGTTCATGAATTTGTCGCGAAGGTAAAACGTTTTTTGAATTTGCCTGATGATGAGGCGACGGCATTAATGGCCGAACCAAAGATTGACGGGCTATCGGCTTCCCTGCGTTATGAAAAGGGAATATTGGTGCAGGGCTTAACGCGCGGGGATGGTAAAGTTGGTGAGAATATCACTGAGAATTTAAAGACCATCACGGATATCCCAAAAGAACTTTCAGGGCATGGCTGGCCGGATATTCTGGAAATTCGCGGTGAAGTCTATATGGCAAAGGATGATTTTTTTGCCCTGAATTTGCATCAGGAACAAGTCGGCAAACAACCCTTTGCCAATCCGCGCAATGCGGCGGCGGGATCACTGCGCCAATTGGACAGCAAGATAACAGCCTCGCGAAAATTACGATTCTTTGCTTATGGCTGGGGGGAGGTTTCTGCGCCCTTTGGCCAATCTCAGGCGGATTGCCTGCAGCGGATGCAGGAATGGGGTTTTGTCATTAATGAACTGGCGCAGGTATGTGATGATGCCGCTGCAGCCATCGCCCATTATGATCATATCGGCGCTCTCAGGGCAAAATTGCCTTATGATATTGACGGCGTGGTTTATAAAGTAAACCGCCTTGACTGGCAGGAACGTCTGGGGATGGTGGCGCGCGCGCCGCGCTGGGCTATCGCCCATAAATTTCCGGCGGAAAAAGCCCGCACTATTTTGAAAGATGTGGATTATCAGGTGGGCCGCACCGGCGTGATTACGCCCGTGGCCCGGCTGGCACCGGTGACGGTTGGCGGGGTGGTGGTGTCCAACGCAACCCTTCACAATGCGGATGAGATTGCGCGGCTTGGCCTTAAAATTGGCGATGAAGTGATCATTCAAAGGGCCGGTGACGTGATTCCCCAAGTGGTTGCGGTCGCCAAAACGACGGCCAATAGCCAGCCGATAATTTTCCCCGCAAACTGCCCCTCTTGCCATAGCCATCTGGAGCGGGAAGAGGGCGAAGTGGCTTGGCGCTGCACGGGCGGTTTGATCTGTCCGGCGCAGCGGGTGGAACGCCTGCGGCATTTTGTCTCGCGCAATGCTTTTGATATTGACGGCCTTGGCAAAAAGCAAATCGCTTTTTTCTTTGCCGAGGGCATGATTGAAAGTCCGGCGGATATATTCACGCTGGAAGAAAAAGACCAGCAAGGGCTGACCAGACTTAAGAACCGCGAGGGGTGGGGCGATCAATCGGTGTCTAATCTTTGGGCGGCGATAAATGACAGGCGAAAAATCGCCATGGATCGCTTTCTGTTTGCCTTGGGTATTCATCATATTGGCCAGCAGAATGCGCGGCTCCTGTGTCTGAACTATCTGACTATGACCAATCTCATTGCCGCGATGGAGGCGGCGCAGGATGAAAATAGCGAGGCCCGGGCCGAGCTGTTGAATATTGATGGCATCGGCCCGAAAGTCGCGGAAACTCTGATTAGTTTCTTTGCCGAACCGCATAATAAGCAGGTGCTAAATCAGCTTTTGACAGAGGTTGACGTTGAAAAATTTCTGGCACCAGATATGAATTCCTCCCCGATAGCCGGAAAAATAGTTGTCTTTACCGGAAGCCTTGAGAAGCTGACACGTCAGGAAGCCAAGGCATCTGCAGAGAAGCTTGGGGCCAAGGTATCCGGTTCCGTCTCCAAAAAAACCGATATTCTCATTGCCGGCCCCGGCGCGGGATCAAAACTCAAAAAAGCCACCGAGCTTGGCATCAAAACCCTCACCGAAAACGAATGGCTTGCCTTGATAAGTTAATTTTCTTTCTCTTTATTCAAAAAGCGAAATATTTTTAAGTGGATGTCATCGTCTGTGGAAAGCACAAATGAATATTGAGCGCCATCTTTTAGTGTCACATTAAGGTTCTCGTCTTTATCAAATGAAACTTGTTTAATGTCCTTTAGTAAAATTGTCTCCGTTTCTAGTACTCCGGTATCTACATTATGCCAATAGGAGAGAATTTTCTCATCAGTGAATAAAATCCCATTTTCTTTAATAGACAATAATTCGTACGTATCGAAATACCTTAATTTCTCCTCGTCGGATAATAACCCCTTTTCTTTTAAGTAGGTAAGATCCCTATCCCACATCAAGTTTCCGTACATTGTTTGGCCTAAGGGAAAAAAATATGTACCACTTAGGAAGATAATACTGAGGATCATACCTCCTAAGGATATCCCAGCATAGGAAGAGAGACGATAACGTGAGTTTTCAATGAATTGCTCATTCAACGGACCTGCATTACGGTTAATTTTAATTACAAAAGGTACGATACAGAGCGTCGTGACAATTGTAAATATTGTTATCAGTATGCCATCTTCAGTCATTTGTATTATTAAGGAGAGTAACAAATATAATATCGCCAGACATGAAGCCAATATAATATTCATTTCTTTATTGGCACCTGTATCCTCATTAAATTTTTTGATCAAAAAGAAATAGGTAAAAGGTGAAAATATTGCCCGTGCGAATGGCCATATAGAGGAATTCATTTTTAATTGGACATATTTCCAATTGGCGAAGAACCAAAAAACTGAATATACGCCTAACGTTGTGATATTCATCAAAATAAATTTTGATAGGGCAACAGGGTAGTAAGGCGTATTAATATTCACCCGATTGGTAAATTTCTTTCGAAAATATACTATGAAAATCAATAAACCTACGAAGAAAAATATCACAAGGATGAAAGATATGGTCTCTTCATTATCATCGTAAAATGAGGGTGAGCTATCTGTAATTGGGTTGTATTCAGGCGCATTTGGGTCTTCTCTAGACAGCATATATGAAGATTGCCGAAAGATGCGGCTGACATCTTTATTATATTGTTGGGCAGAGTCAGCGGAAATTAATTTTTCAACTGTTTCATATTTATATTCAAGAGTTAGTATTTTATTATCGTACCTTTCAGAGAAGCGATATTTGAAGGCGTTGTTTTCCACGATGAATTCATCATTTTTTATATTCCAACTATCGGGAAGGTGAATCATGATTTTTTGTCTCACCTTAACGGGGAAACTTATTTTCAGGGGCATGCTGCGTATTGGGGTGCTTGTCTTTGACATGAAATTATCAATTTCATAACTGCTAAAGGATAACTCCAGTCTTTGTTCGTCCGGATTTTCGATCCACGGAGACTCAAGAGAATAATTTTCTATGATGGTAAATTTGTTATTGATGAGGTCATCTTCAAATATAAGTGGCGTGGATATCGATATATCCGGGTAGGATTTTGCATAATAATTAATATAATCTTGTGAGATAGATTGAGGAGCGCTATTTTGGAACTCACGGCGAATATTGTCTGCTAGCCATGAGCGATATGTTGTTTTAATTGTATATTTCACAGGCCTGTCATAGCCGCTGCTTAAATCAAATTTTTCTTCGACAGATTTATGGTCAGAAGCTAATTTCTCTGAATTCATTCGCGTGAGGTGAGTGGTCTGCTCATCAATGATAAGCGCATAGCCATAATCGGGTTGATATAGATTGTCCAAGTCACCGCCTTGGGGGTAAATGGTCGGATCGAGCCAATAATTCTTGCCATCGAGCTGAAAATATACAATGACGTGATTGAAAAGAGAAAGGCTTGGCAATCTTTCTGGGAGATATTCCCCTTTTTTAGAATGAACCATTGCGGCATAAGCCGGCAAGCCTAATTTATGGGCCATTGCAAGAAATAATAATGTCTTGTCTTTGCAATCTCCAAATCTGTTATTATAGGTCACAGATGGCGGCCTTGGGATATAAGAACCTCGGCCAATTTCAATGCCTAGATATCGAATTTCTTTTTGTGTATATTCTAGGATGGCGCGATATCGGTCTTTGGGAAATGTGTGTTTTTCAGCGATATCATGGATTATTTCTTCTAAGCCGCCGGGTAATATTTTTGATGTTGCGTAGTTTTTGACATCCCAAATGGCGACTTCCTGCCAGTTGTTTGACTCGGAAATTTCGACCCAAGGATACGGGGATAACCAGTCTGGTATATCTTTATCCGGATTATGGCCAAATGTGTTATCGATATCCCAAATATACTCTTTGAAGCCATCCGTTTGAATTACTGTGGGCTCAAGGTTGACATTATGCCCCTTTATATTCAGTGACCTTTCAGCGGGTAGTAATATTCTTAAAAATCTTCTGTCGACTATTGGCCTCCAGCCGAGATTAAAATAATCATATGCCTGATTCTCAAATACGGCGTTTTGTCCAATGAGTGAGTAGCTATATTCAAGGATATCACCTATTCTTACGTCGCTCAAAAGCATGGTCGCCGTAAGCGAGCCATCATAAATTTGTTTTTCTGAATTTTCTTCACGATGAAGAATTTTAATATTCGCAAGATCTAAGTGATTAATGCGCTGGCCATTCCGAAGAATGGAAATCTCGTGAAATTCTAATTCCTGAAAACTTGGATTAAAAGAAACTTCGATGGTTGCTGAATCGCTGAGGCCCGATTCATTTATCACTTTTTGTGCATAATGCTGAAAATAATAGGTATTATTATTTGTGTATTTCTGTTGGCTATTAACCATTAAATATTGAATGCCATCAGCAATAGAGCCCGCAATAGTTTCGGCGTGATAATTTGCGGTCTGTTCTTTAATCCATTCGGGCGTTATTGAAATTTTGGGTGTTTCATTGGGTTTGGCATAACTTGCTATTGTAATTAAACAAAATATAACCAAAGAAGATCGAATAGTTTTAAGCATTTTACCCCCTGCCATGCATATATATTGATTTTATAGTTTATATAAAGCCTACCATCAAGGGTTTTGGGGTATTTTCAAGTTGATTACGTTCTTCAGCCATGCGCTCATTCGGAAGCTTGGGGCGTTGTCATGCGTTCATTGCATGGCCGCATTGCAAAAAAACACTCTACTCATTTTATACCCCATAGCTTAAATATAGATCATCACCAAACGGATGAGCCATTTGGTCAATATATTATAGAATTAATATTCAACAGATTTTTTATTAAAAAGGTTTAGATCAATGACAAATTTTGTATCAACATACAATTTCATGGATCTGTTGAAGGACAAAGGTTTTGCTCCTCAGACAGATGTAACAACAAGTGACTTACGGTCCATTTTTAATGGATGGGTTGGGGACATGTCTTCGAAGATAGAGCTGCCGACCGAGCATTATGACTTTATGGATCTTATGCATGATAAAGGTTTTGTACCTGTACCAAGCAATGACAATGACTTGACTAAAAAAGTCGCCTAATTGCCAAGATGTTTATTTGCCCGTGATGTATCATGGCCCATCACGGGCTTTTTTGTGCTTCATTATTTTTGTCTTAACATAGGCTTACTGTTTTTGTCTTAACATAAGACTTACTGTTTTTGTCTTAACATAAGACTGTGCCACTCGCCCCTAACGTATCGCCGGATCAGTTCCATCCCCTCATTTGCATAGGCCGCACATACGGCGGCTTCCTGCGTTCCGAGCAAGCCGGATAAAATCAAGCTCCCGCCCATCGACAGATTAGCTGTAATATCAGGGGCCATTTCCTGCAGGGGTTTTGCCAGAATATTGGCGACGATCACATCATAAGGCCCTGCGGTGCCAAGATCAGTATCTTGAAAGCCATCGCTGGTCAAGGCGGCAAGGCCCGCCTTACCTGACCCGAGGCTAACGACAGCAATCTGGTTAGCCTCCGCATTCTGAATTGTGGTTTGCACGGCGATGGGGTCAATATCACTGGCGACAATGGTAATGGGCCATAGGCGGCTCATGGCAAGGGCAAGCAAGCCCGAACCACAGCCCAGATCAAGGGCGGTTTTAGGCCTGTTCGCGCCTTTAAGTTCCTGTTTAAATTCTTGTGACAATTCCCCAATAGCCAAAAGACATCCATGGGTGGTTTCATGCTGGCCCGTGCCAAAAGCCTGCCCGGCCTCAACCAGAAGGCTAATCCGGTCATGGGGTATTTTATCGCTATCATGGCTGCCGTAAATAAAAAATGGCTTGGCATCAACGGGCTTTAGCAATTTCTGAGATTCCGAGACCCAATCCCTTTCAGCGACAACAGACAGGCCAAGATCAGCCTTGGTCATGTCAAAATCAGGCAGAATCGCCAATAGTCTTTGCCGGAGCATCGGCAGATCGGGTTTATGGGTGAAGAAGGCCTCCAAAAGGCGGATCGTTCCGCCGCCGCTTATCTCAAAATCGGACAGGGTCGGGAATGCCTCCGGATCAAGTCCATAAAGTATTTCTTCCATAAGGGGGATCAGATTTTGATCGACCTTTAAATTAATTTTCCAGCTTGTCATATATTTCTTTTAATTCCTTATTCAGGTCACCTTTATCAACCTGTTGCATTATACAGGGGTTATTTTTTTGCGGTTAATAATCTTTGTTATCTGGCTGTTTTTCAATAATAGGCGTGTGAAATGCGATCAGTATCATCGATTCTGAGACAAACCACCTGCTGATCTATTGCAAAGACAGGGCGTGCTCCTGTATGATATGAGGATTGAGCAAAAGGATACTGACAATGAAATTTTTACTGACGCCATTGATGATGGCAATCGTGGCTACCTCTCTTTCCCCCCTTGCGTCGGCAGAGACCAGGGAAATTACCCTTGCCAGTTTTTCGAAGGTGAATGTTAATGTGCCTATTGATTTTGTTGTCGCCGTAGGTAAAAAACAGTCTTTTACCATGGAAGGGCCAGATGAAGTTCTGGCGCAGATCAAAGTCGAAGTCAAAGATGGTACATTGGACATCAGAAAGAAAAGACGTTTCAAAATAATCGAAAAAATCTCTGTGAAAATATCCATGGAAGATTTAACCAAATTCGTTATTAATGGCGCGTCTGATGGCAAAATCAGTAATGTGGACAGTAAAATATTCGCGCTTACAATTAACGGATCTGGAGATGTGGTTATTGAGGGCAAAAGCGATGAGCTGACCGTGACAATCAATGGCTCCGGTGACGTTAAAAGTCAAAGCTTTAATTCGGCAGAGCTATCGGCAAATATCAATGGCTCGGGCGATATTGCTCTTGCCGGGGAATGTGAAAAGCTTGATCTGTCCATAAGAGGTTCTGGCAATTTTTCAGGCCGCAAGCTGACCTGCGCAAGCGTTAACGCCAGTATCCGCGGAACTGGAAATGCGACTTTTTATGCCAGTTCAGCCCTTGAGATTCGCACAAACGGCCGTTCGGATGTGAATGTTTATGGTAACCCAGAATCCATCCGAAACCGGTCCAGCGGCAGTTCCGATTTTGTGGTTCATGAGGGTAAATGACATCTTTATATCAGTGTGTTATAACGCTGTTTTAAAGGGCTTTAAGTAGGTGACGTCATGAATTATTTAAAACTTTTAGCTATCGCCACCTTTGCGATTGGCGCCATTTTATATCTGGCTGCTGCTGATGATCATGATGTCGTTGTTGGGGATCAGGATTATGATCTGGGCGAATATGTTAAAATTACCGTGAATAGCGCGGTAGATCTAAAAGTGCGCGCGGGCGGTGAGTATGGCCTTAATGTCAAGGCTGATGAAGCTGACCTGAAAAAACTCAAGATTTATGTCAAAGGCAAAACTCTGGTTATTGAGAATAAGCAGGATATTTTCAATTCATGGAATGGCACGCCGCCAGAAATCATGATTTCCCTGCCCTTGTTGCAAAAATTCACGCTCAACAGCTCTTCTGAAGTAGAAATAAACCATATCCATGGCAGTTTTTTTAAGGTTATGCTGAATGGATCTGGCAGCATTCTTTTTGACGGGGCCAGTGATGTGTTATATGCCAGAATCAATGGCTCGGGCACGATTGACAGCGGCTCATTTGATGTGGGAAAAGAGGCCGTCATTGTTATTAATGGCAGCGGTGATATGTCTCTGGCCGGAAAATGCCGTAATCTTGAGGCTGAAATCAATGGGTCTGGCGATTTTACGGGCCGTGATTTTACCTGTGAAAAGGTTGAGGTGGATATCGTAGGATCAGGCGATCTTGATGTTTATGCCAGTGAGGAACTTGACGTGGATATTATCGGTTCTGGCACGGTCAATGTTTTTGGCAAGCCACAGCATGTCAAGGATCGTTCACGTAAAAAAAATCATGTGACCATAAAGTAATGGTGACATTAATTTTAGCCGCTATGCAGGCCAGTTATGCAGGACTGACGAAACTGTCCATGACTTTTCGTTGCGAGCCATTTTCAAAATCAACGTCCAGCTTGTTTCCGTCCAAAGTGATAACCGCGCCATAACCGAACTTATCGTGGAAGACGCGGTCGCCAACCTTAAAGGCAGAGGCAATGTTTTTTTCTTTGCGGCCTGTTGATTTAAAGGGCGCGCCAGGGGGCAAATTACCTTTTGCCCGGCTGCGGTCCAATTGTGGTTTCGGGCTACTCAGACCATATCCCGTATCATATCCTGTCGCCCAATTAGGGGGTGAGTTTGCTTGATCGTGGCTTGTTGCCTGACCATACATGCCTTGCGGCTTGTTGAATTCCACATGGGCCTCCGGCAGTTCATTGATAAAGCGGGACGGGATGGGACTGGTGCGGTTGCCGTAAAGATAGCGCGAAGATACATGGAAGATATGGGCTTCTTTTTTGGCGCGGGTCAGGCCGACATAAGCCAGACGTCTCTCTTCTTCAAGTCCTTTTTCGCCCTGTTCTTCCAATGATTTTTTGCTGGGAAACAGCTCTTCTTCCCAGCCGGGAAGGAAGACGGTTTCAAATTCCAGTCCCTTTGAGCCATGAAGGGTCATGATGTTGACTTTATCCTGAACATCATTCTGTGAATTTTCCATAACAAGCGCGATATGTTCCAGAAAATCTTCCAGCCCTTCAAAAGGCTCCATGGCCCGAACCAGTTCATTAAGATTTTCAAGCTTGCCTTCTGAATCAGGGGACTTGTCCTGGCGCCACATTTGGGTATAACCACTTTCCTCCAAAATACTTTCGGTCAGGGCCAGATGATCACCATCCTCTGCCTGTTCCCGCCAGCGGTCGAAATCCTCCAAAAGTTTCCGCAGCGTATTTTTGGCTTTGCCGCGCAGGTCATCACCGTCAATGATCATATGGGCGGCCTTGGCAAGGGAGCAGCTTTGACTTCGGGAAATCGCGTGCAGTTTTTTGACGGTCGCCTCCCCAAGGCCGCGCTTTGGTACATTTATAATACGCTCAAATGCCAAGCTGTCATTGGGGTTGTGAATATGGCGCAGATAGGCCGTTACATCACGGATTTCGGCGCGTTCATAAAAACGAAAGCCGCCAATTATTCGGTGCGGCAGACCAACTGTTAGAAATCGTTCTTCAAATTCGCGGGTTTGAAAACCAGCCCGAACAAGGATGGCCATTTCGCTTAAATTTTGCTTTTTGCGTTGACGATCTTCGATCATTTCACCAATATTACGAGCTTCTTCGCGGCCATCCCATACGGGGTTTACGGTAATTTTCTCGCCGCCCTCCCTATCAGTCCAAAGGGTTTTTCCAAGCCGGTTCTCATTGGATTCTATCAGGCCGCCGGATGCGCCCAATATATGATTGGTGGAACGATAATTCTGTTCCAGCCGGACTATTTTTGCCCCCTCAAAATCTTTTTCGAACCGCAGGATATTACCGACCTCTGCCCCGCGCCAGCCATATATGGATTGATCATCATCACCAACGCAGCAGATATTCTTGTGATTTTGCGCGAGCAGCCTGAGCAAAAGATATTGCGCCACATTGGTATCCTGATATTCATCCACCAGAATATAACGGAACCGCCGTTGATAATCCGCCAGAATGTCGGCATTATTTTGAAATAATGTCAGGCACAGCAAAATTAAATCACCAAAATCTACGGCATTCAATATTTTGAGCCTTGCCTGATATTCAGCGTACAGGGTTATGGCCTTGCCGTCGGCGTAATTATGGGCTTCTTCCGAGGGAACTTGAGAGGCCCGCAACCCGCGATTTTTCCAGCCATCAATCAAGCCGGCCATCACGCGGGGGTTCCATCTTTTCTCATCAATATCATGGCTGCGGACGATCTGCTTGACAAGGCGCAGTTGGTCATCGGAATCCAAAATGGTAAAATTGCTTGCCAGCCCCACTTGCGTACTGTGTTTGCGCAGAATCTTAACGCCAATGGCATGAAAAGTGCCAAGCCAATACATGCTTTCGACCGCATCGCCGATGATCCGGCCAACCCGTTGTTTCATTTCCTGGGCCGCTTTATTGGTGAAAGTCACCGCGAGAATCTGTCCCGGAAAAGCGTTTCCCGTGGCCAGAATATGGGCAAGCCGTGTGATCAGAACACGGGTTTTCCCCGTTCCCGCCCCGGCCAGTACCAACAAGGGGCCATCTATGGTTTCAACCGCTTGTTTTTGAGGCGGGTTCAAGCCGCTTAGATATTCAGGAAGAGCATCTGTTACCGGTTCTGCCGTAAAAGGTATATTATCGGCGCCGAAATTATCAAGGTCAAAGGGGTCAGACATGGTTTCTATATACTTTATATTGATCTGAATTACAGGTTTTTTTTAGGCCTGCGAATAGCAATGGAACGGCCCATTTCGCGGGGAATGCCATATATTTTATGCTTTTCCACAGTTTGGCGCAGAATATCCATTTTATCTTGATCAAAGCGGGCGGGCATTCTGGTATCCATATTCACATGGAGAGAAATCTGCTCCATGGTGGCGGACAGAATTGCGCTGTTTCCATGGAAAAGTCGCATGAAACAATGGATGAATTTGCTATCCATATCAAGCAGTTGGAAGTGAACACAGATCGGGTCATCCTGTTTTAATTCATGCTGGTAGGTGACATGGCTTTCCAGCACAAAAATCGACTTGCCATTTTCCTTGGTGTAATGTGAACCAAGGTCAATATCTTCCAGAAAATTGGTCATGGCCTGATCAAATAGAACGGTATAATAGGCCATATTCATATGACCATTAAAATCTATCCATTCTTCCTTAACGCTTGTTTCAAGAAGAATAGGCCCATATTTTTCTTCTTTAGGCATATTTTATATCTATTATTCGCGGGAATTGTATTTTCTTTTGCGCTGTTATCTCTTAAGCGTATCAATTTGTCATCTAAATATTTGAAAATTTTATGGGAAAATAAGAAAACTATTAATCTCTTTAGGCAATACTGCTCATATAGTTTGAGATAGGAACTCGGTCTGACTTATTTTAACCATGGTCATAATATACTAAAATAAGTCATATTATGGCCATGGTTATTGTGTCATCTACAATCCCATTATGATACAAATAAAAGATAAGATAAGATGGTTTTCGGTTAAATACCGAATTTAAAAGGGTAGGCGGAGAAGAAATTGAAAAAGCTGGGCATTGGCTTTGGGATATTAATCACATTATTGATTGGGGTAATTTTAATTGTTCCAAGTTTTCTTAATTGGAATGAATATAAAACCCAAATTGAACGAACCGCATCGGCCTACACGGGGCGGGACGTAAAAATTAAAGGCGACATTTCTCTGTCTTTTTTGCCGATGACGGCGCTTTCCGTAAAAGATGTCACCATGTCCAATATAGAGGGCGGGAAGGCCGAACATATCCTGTCCCTTAAATCTCTTGATATACAGGTGAGCTTCCCTTCCGCCTTGTCTTCTCTATTCGGGGGGCGGGTGAAGGTGAAGAAATTTATCCTTGTCGACCCGATCGTTGCCTTGGAAGTCTTAAGTGATGGCAGGGTAAACTGGATATTGGATGATCAGAATACCGCTGCGGCAAAACAGGCGACCACGAAAGATATTAGCCTTGAAAATTTTCAGATCGTTAATGGACAAATCAGCTTCGAAGATATGGCCTCCAAACAGATGGAGCTGCTCAGAAAGATCAATGCCAATGTGCAGGCCGACAGCATTAAGGGCCCTTTCGTTATTGCCGGCAGTGCGCGCTATAAGGGATTGGGCGTTGATCTGGATTTAAAGCTCGGGAAAAACAGGCAAGGCAAGAAAATGCCCGTAACGCTTGCGCTGTTGACGCTGGACCGGCGCGTCTCTGCCAAAGTGATTGGCGGCATTATGTTCAATGAAAAATCTAATGAAAAGTCTTTGGCTTTTACCGGAAAGCTGGAAATGGCCGCCGGTGAGGCGGGGGATCTTTTAAATGCTGTTGATCGCTTTAAAGGTTTGAAAAACCCTGATCATTTGAAAATAGGCCAGGCGTTTTCATTGGATACAGTGGTTGAAGTGCGGCATGATAAAATCATCGTCAATGAGGTGAATATGCGCATTGGCCAGAGCCGCGGGCAGGGGAACGGACATATTATCCTTGGGAAAGAAATTAATATTCAGGCGGCATTGTCTATTAATAAACTGGATATAGACCCGTTATTGCCAGCTCTTGAAGAGTATCAAAAAAATCGGACGGGTGAGATCGCCGCGCCCCTGCAAAAAGCGGACGTGGAGGCAAGTACTATATTGAATCGCCTGTCAGGTAACCTTGACCTGAAACTTGGCGCGTTAAAATATAATGATAAAATTGCCAGCCAGATCGTGCTGAAATTATCTGCCAAAGAGGGTGTCATTGCTATTTCAACATTACAGGCCCGCATGCCCGGCGGCGCGTCGGTAGCATTCAAGGGTCAGGTCACGCCGCCAGATGCTCAGGAAAAAACCCCCATAACGTTAACCGGTGACATGACGGTGAATGCCAGTAACCTGCGGGGTATGCTGGATTGGCTTAAGTTGGATACAGCAGATATTCCGGCCGGGCAATTAACGCAATTTTCCTATAAAAGTGGCCTAAGGGTAACGGCTGATCTGGTGCAGTTATATGAAATGAATGGCAAGCTGGACGCCGTTAATTATAACGGCGGTATATCCTACGCCCTTTCCGCGCGGCCGTCTTATGGTATCAACCTTAATTTAGAAAACCTCAACCTTGATTCTTATGTGATCACGGAAAAATCCCCGGAAAATAAAAAATCAGATGAAAAGATAGATTTAAAAAAGATATTCGAGCGGCTTAGTGAATTTGATGCCAATTATAACATAACGTTATCAAATGTTACGGCCGGGGGCTTTAAAATTCGTTCCGGTCAATTGAATGGGACACTTCTGGGCGGAGAGCTTGACGCAAAAATCATAAATTTTAGGGATATTTTCGGCGTAAATATAGAGGCTTCTGGCAGGGGCGCGAATTTTGGCAGTAAGCCAGAATTTACGCTGGCTCTGTCTGCCGATGCCAAATCGCTGGCCGGGGTGCAAAGAAATATCAAAAGTGATTATTTTATAGACCTTCGCAAATTAGGTAAAATGAAGCTTGCTGGTTCCATTTCCTCAACATTAGAGAGAATGGATGTGGATTTAAAGTCCAGTTTTGGGGTGAAGAAGCTTAATGTGATTGGGACAATTCGCAGCGCAACTTTGAAGAAGTTTCCCGATATTGGCAGTGCCAGTCTGGACATTGATCTCCAGTCCACAAGCCTTGCCGCCTTGGTGGATCAACTGGATTTAGGCATGGCGAAACCACGGGCCGCTGATGATCGTCCTGTACGGCTAAGGGGCCGCATCAAGACAAGTTCAGATATTGTGGATATTGACGGAAAAATAAATATAGCTGCGGGAGAAATATTGATTATCGGCAGAAAAAAAGGCAAAGGCAAAACGGGAACTGTTGATTTAGCCGTTGATTTGAAAGGCGCAGAGACGCGCGAATTCATTCGCGGTTTAGGTATTGATTTCAAACCATCAGCAAAGAAACTTGGGGGCATTGTGCTTAAGATGAATGTGGCGGGTGTGGGCGACAAGTATGTTATCAAAAATATTGCCGGTGATGTGGGGCCGGTAAAATTGAGCGGTTCTGGTAAATTAAATATGGCAGCGATCAAGCCTGTCTTTGACTTTAACATAAAGGCCGGCGACATTCCCTTGCATGATTTCTTAGGAAAAGAGATTAAAACTAGTAAATCTGGTCAAGCGTCAAAATCATATGGCCAATGGGAAAAGTCGGCCATGGATTTGTCGTTATTTTCTCAATATGAGGGCCGCGTCCGAATTTCGGCGGGAAGTTTGACCTATAATAAATATATTTTTGAAAATCCGGCTTTTGAAGCAATTCTGAAGGATGGGCTACTCTCGGTAAATAATTTTACGGGCCGATTGTTTGGCGGCGATGTCGCGTTATCGGGGACTTTTGGCGGCGCTGGCAGGCCCAAAATGGCCCTGAATATGACCTTGAAGAAGGCTTCATTATCTGCGGCGACAACATCGTCGGCAGGAATCACCCCCGTGACAGGCTTTTTTGACATGTCCGGCCAGTTCACGGGCGAAGGCATGAGCCAATATGAGATGATGTCATCGCTTTCTGGAACGGGTAAAGTCACAGCAAGTGCCGGTATGATCAATGGTATTGATATTCCCGGCTTAAGCAATAAGTTATCAGACATGACCAATGACGGTGCCTTCCTAAAGTTATTGGGCGGCGCACTGTCCGGCGGTCAAACGCCTTACAAAGGCGGGCAAAGCAATTTTGTCGCCAAGGATGGTAAAATACAATTCAGCCCATTTGATATTGAATTGGACGGCGCGAAATCCAATGTAAGAATGGCCGTTGATCTCTTGACCTGGACAATTCGCTCAGATGGCTGGTTGGGGCTGGTGGATCATCCGAGTGCCCCGCCCATTGATGTTAGCGTCAGGGGCGATATCAGCAATCCCCGGATTACTTATAAGACGGATCGCCTGAAAAAATTTGTGGGCGCGAAAATTGCGTCTAACCTGTTGCAGCAGCTTATTGGAAAAGAGGGCGGCCTTGAAGGGATCTTTGGCGGTCAACCTAAAGGGGACGGAACGCCACCTCCGGCTGTTGATCCAGATCAGAAGCCAGAGCCAAAGCCAAAACCTGTCGAGGATTTTGGCAAACGGCTGCTTGAGAAACTCTTTGAGAAAACTTCGGACGCAAAAGATAAAGAAGCCCCAAAACCTTAGAGCGCTCTAAAGGTGGTTTTTCAAGACAAAGACCCGGACGGCGCTGCTTAAATTGACATCAGCTTGATCATTCATTCTCTGTGAATCAATTTCCGCAATCAATATACTCAGGCTGATATTTCGAGAATTGGCGATAGACTTCAAGTGATCCCAGAAAATATTTTCCAGCGTAATACTGGTTTGATGGCCGGAAATGACAATGGAATGTTTTTTTAATATATTGTCATAACGGGACAAATTAGGGCTTTCCTAGTTTCTTTGGCCTGAATTTTTTTAATTAGAGATTCTGGAAGAAGTCATTGCCCTTGTCATCGACGACGATGAAGGCTGGAAAGTCTTTGACATCTATTTTCCAGACCGCTTCCATACCGAATTCTTCAAAGTCCAGTACGTCAACCTTGGTGATATTATTCAGGGCCAATATGGCTGCGGGGCCGCCGATAGACCCCAGATAGAAGCCCCGGTGTTGATGGCAGGAACTTGTCACCTGTTTACTGCGATTGCCTTTGGCGAGCATAATCATACTGCCGCCGCGTGCCTGAAAATATTCAACGTAGCTGTCCATGCGCCCCGCCGTCGTCGGGCCGAATGATCCGGATGCATAGCCTTCTGGCCTTTTGGCCGGGCCCGCATAATAGACGATATGGTCTTTCATATAACCCGGCATAGGTTCGCCGGCTTCCAGTTTTTTCAGGATTGCGGCATGGGCCAGGTCACGGGCAACAATGATGGTACCCGTCAGCGACAGGCGGGTTTTGATGGGATATTTACCAAGTTCGGCGCGAACCTGATCCATCGGTTGGTTCAGGTCAATTTTCACCACGGTTTCATGGAGGTCATTCTCTTTAACTTCCGGCAGATATTTTGCGGGATTCTTCTCAAGCACTTCAATGAAAATGCCCTCAGAGGTGATCTTGGCCTTTGCCTGACGATCCGCAGAACAGGATACACCAAAACCGATTGGTACGGAGGCCCCGTGGCGCGGCAGCCGGATAACCCGCACATCATGGCAGAAATATTTGCCGCCAAACTGGGCGCCAATGCCAAAATTCTGGGTCATTTTATGAATTTTTTCTTCCAGTTCCGGCACGCGAATGCCATGGCCATAACTATTGCCGGTCGTCGGTAGATTGTCCAGATAATGCGCACTGGCAAGCTTCACTGTTTTTATGTTCATTTCTGCGCTTAAACCCCCAATGACGACCGCAAGATGATAGGGCGGGCAGGCAGAAGTGCCGAGCATTTTCAGGGCATCATCCAGAAATTCCAGCAGTTTATCTTCGCGCATTATGGCGGGTGTTTTCTGAAACAGAAATGTTTTATTGGCCGAACCGCCGCCCTTGGCCATAAAGAGGAAATGATATTCATTGCCCTCAGTGGCATACAGATCAATCTGGGCCGGGGCGTTATTCTTGGTATTAATCTCCTCAAACATGCTGATCGGGGCAAGCTGTGAATAGCGCAGGCTGGTTTCGGTATAAGTATCCACCATGCCTTGGGACAGGGCGGCTCCGTCATCGCCGTCGGTCCAGACATATTGGCCTTTTTTGCCCATGATAATGGCCGTTCCGGTATCCTGACAACCGGGCAGAACCATGCCGGCGGCAATATTGGCGTTTTTTAAAAGTTCTGTGGCAACGAATTTATCATTGTCAGAGGCTTCGTCGTCTTTGAGGATATTCGAGAGCTGCTGCAGGTGGCCGGGCCGTAAAAGATGCGCAATATCCCGCATGGCCTCTTTGGCCAGTAATCGCAGACCTTCGGGTTCAACTTTCAATATTGTCTTGCCATCAACTGTGATCGTTGAGACAAAATCAGAAGTAATTTTCCGGTAAGGCGTATCATCCCCCGGCAAAGGAAGCATATCAGTGTAATTAATATCGGTCATTACATCCACTCGACTTGGTTTGGGTTATTTTTTTCTGAAAGTATCCAGCGTCACGACATTATTGTCATTGTCATCGGGGTCGTCGTTATCATCAGCCGGTTTAATATCGGATGCGGCCTCAACAATAGCGGGCAGGTCATCCATAGTGTCATTATTCGGTTCACTGGCGTTGAAATGCAGACCGAAATCAACGCTCGGATCAAAGAAGCCTTCCAAGGCGACAAAAGGAATATACAGATGTTCCAGCTTGCCACTAAAGCTTAAAGAAAGTTCAAAATGAATATCATCCACCACAAGATCCGCAAATTGATTTTGAACGACAATGGTCATTTCTTCGGGATAACGTTCTTTTAAGTAGGCGGGAATGCTCACGTCAGGGTGAACTGTGCTAAAGGTGAGGTAAAAATGATGCTCACCGGGCAAGCCATCTTTGCTCGCATTTTGTAATACGTCTTTGACGACGGAAAGAAGGGCCATTTGAACCATGGCATCATACTGAATTATGCTATCTGTCATTTTTCCAAATCTACAATTAATCACGCGAATCTATTCATGTAAACTATAACGATTATCGCCAGAAGGGGCGAGTTAATTTTTATAGTCCTTTGTATAATCCAGAAGAAAAAAATATTTTAAAAAAATGCGCAAAAAATTTAAAGTGAAGGGCTTCTGTTGCTAGGTGCCCTTCGAACCCCGCGTAACTAACCTATTAGGCAGCTACAGCAAATGCTTCGTTATTATCGTTTGCATCTACAAGTTTTGACCCGTTACAGCGGTATCATGCTGAGCAAAAGTTATATCTTTATTACGCACGTCGATCCTATTTCGCCCCCATAAATGGTGGAGGCGCCGGGTACCGCCCCCGGGTCCGCAACGTCTATTCCATACATCAGTTTATTGCCGTAG
>JAJRQU010000157.1 GCA_024280095.1 Alphaproteobacteria bacterium
GAAACCAAACAGCCAAATGGCCAGTATGGCCAGACCCACACTGAAAAACGCCACACCGCCAATGATTAATGCAGATGTAAAACTGTTGAACGCCAGAACCAGAACCCCCATCATGATGACCAGAAGCGGCAGAACGGTTGAAAATAGCTCCCCTTCGGATTCAGATCTTTGTTCAGCTTCGCCGCCAAATTTAAGATAATATCCGGCGGGTAATTCAAAATTTGCTTCTGTCAGCCTGCGTTGGAAATCGGCCAGTGCCACACTGGGCAGGCTATAGGGTTCAATGAAGGCTTGAAGTATGTTTGCCCTTTGGCTGTCGCGCCGCGTGACCGCACTGTAGGAGGGGACTAATGTCAATGTGCCAAGGCTGCTGAGCGGCACACCGGGCAGATGCTGCCCGCCGCTGGTCTGGCTTCCGCCTGTCGCAATGAGTGCGTTATTGAATAGATAATCAAGGCTTGATCTGTTTTTCCCGCCGGTACGAACCCGCACGGGCAGGCTTTCACTGCCTTCAAGGACGCTGCCCCCGACCTGCCCTTCAAGGGCGTTATTCAACTGTTCGGCAATTTGAGTTAACCTCAGGCCGGCGACTTCCGCCGCATCTTCATCGGGAATGAAATTCAATTTTGGCTGGCTTAAGGAAATTTTGGCTCTGGTATAGGTGACGTTTTTGGTCTGGGCCAGAAGGCGTCGAATTTCTTCGCCTTTTTCTGACAGGATATTCAAATCCTGACCATAAATATAGATTTCCAAGGGGGCCTCGAAAGGGGGGCCTTGCTCAAAGGGGATCGCCAAAATCATCGCCCCTGGCAAGCCTGTCATCAGATCATGTTGCAGGCGGGGCAGGATTGTCGCGGTTGCCTGCTCGGATATGGTCTTGACAAAGCCGCCGGCAAAATTATTCTGACCGGCCTGATTAAGGAAAGTATTGTAAAATACCGCCGGCGGCGTTTCGGCTATGAACCAATAGTCATGGGTTATTTCCGGATATTTTGCCATTATTTCGCGGGCCTTACCCACTTGCCGCATGGTTTCTTCTATGCTGCTATGGGAGGGCAGTGTCATTTGCAGCTGAAATTGATCACGGTCCACAGGCGGGAAAAATTGTTGGATCATGGTTGTACTGACACCAAAGCCCAGCAAGGGCAGGCTAATGGATAATAACAGAGCTTTTTTGGGGTGATCCAAGCACCAGCGCAATCCCGAACGATATTTTTCCCGAAGGGGAATATTGCTATAACCCCGTTGTAAAATGTCGGGTAGAATGCCGGTTTTCTCCCGCATTAACTCATTCCTGTCAAAATAACCCGCCAGGGCCGGAATGATGGTCATGGATAAAAAGAGCGAAGCAAACAAAGATATAATCACGGCAAGGCCCATTGTGCCAATGAATTCACCGGTTGGCCCGGGGGAGAGCACAATGGGCATGAAAGTCAATGAGGTTGTCACGGTAGAAGCGAGTAAGGGAATATATAAATGTTTGACCATTTTAGATATGGATGTTTGGATATCGATGCCCTCACTGCGGGATTTGCGGTATTCATCCACGGCGACTATGGCATTATCAATCAATAGGCCAAGCGCAATGATCAATCCGGTGATCGACATTTGATTTAGCGGGATGTCCATAAAATTAAATGTCGTCATGACAATCAATATCGTCAGCGGCAGGGCGGTTGCCACCAATAAAGCCGATCGCCATCCCATCATGAAAATCATGATAATGACGATAATAGTTGCCCCCAGAAAAATGTTACCAATGAGGGTTGACAGGCGATTGGTTGAATAGACGTCTTGATTGAAAATGACTTCAACCTTGATGCCTTCCGGCAAACCCTTCTTGAATTGATCGACTTCGGCCTGGAGTCTGGCCACCCATTGATCGACCCGAATATTGTCTTTGACCTTTGCCCCCACGACAATGCCGCGTTTTCCATTGAGAATGGCCGCGCTCTGAACGGGCTTGCGAAAGCCCTTCATGACGGTGGCAATATCACCCACTTTCAAAAATTGTCCGTTCTCGACCTGTTTTAACGGGATGTTGCGAATGCGGTCTTCAGATTTAAGTTCACCGCCTACTTCCAAAATTAAATCATGCCGCCCATTACGTAATTGACCGGCAGAAGCTTTTGAATCCGTTAAGGCGATAGCATCCGAGACATCTTTAATGGTAAGCCCAACAGAGGAAAGGGCGTCAGGATTGACAGTGACAATAAATTCTTCATCTGGTTCGCCGAAAATATCTGTTTCTTCGGTGCCGGATAATGGTGTGAAGAGGCGTTCCAGGTCTTTGGCAAAGCGGCCCAGAATATCAAGCTGTGGCTTAGAAGATATCCCGTCCGGCATATCCCATGTCAGGGCAACCATAAAGGTAAAAACGGCAGATTTTCGATCAAGGATATAGGGTGTTAAGGCACCCTCCGGCAGGTCTCTTTCCGTATCCTTGAGTTTGTCGCGTACTTTTGACCAGACGCCCGCCAGTTCATCAATCTTAACAGAATCGTCTATTTCGATGGCGACAGTGGACATGCCCGTGCGGGACGTACTGATCAATTGATTGATTTCGTCTATTTCGCTTAAGGCGGCTTCTATTTTCTCCGTGACAAGGGCCTCTACCCGTTCTGCGCTCGCGCCGGGGAAGGGGGTATTTGCCGAATCAAACCGGTGCGAGAGGCTGGGGTCTTCCTGCCGGGGCAGGGAGGAAATCGCCGAGAATCCCGCCACTAATATAAGGCCAATGGTGAGGGTCGTCAGGCGACGATTGCGGAAAAAAAGATTGCTCCACATATCATTCGCTCTCGCTTACACGAACCAGTTGACCGGGCACCAGACGGTGAATGCCCGCCGTGACAACGCGATGGCCGTCCTGTAATGTTCCCCGAACAAAAACGCGGTCAGAATCCGTGTAGAGCAGCTGTAATTCCTGCCGTGACAGGAGGCTATATTCTGACGACCCCTTATAGGGGGCCAGAGTATAGACGCTCCATAACCCCCGGCGACTTTCCGCGAGCGCGCCGCTGGGCAACCAGAATCCGGCTTGTTGAATATCCGTCTTGATTGCAAGCTGGGCCAGCCCACCGGCTCTGATATTCTGTATGTCGCTGGTCACATCGAATATGGCCGTGACGGTGCGCGTTGCTTGATCCACCCGATCAATGATCGCGCGCAGGGTGGCTTCGACCTGCTGACTTTGATAGTCAAAAATATATGTTTTTTTGAGCTTAAGGGCGGCGACGGCAGATTGGGGAAAACCGACTTGAATTTCAAGTTTTTGATTTTCGATCAGGCGGATGACGGGCGTGCCCGCGCCAAGAGCCGTTCCTTCATCCTGATAACGGCGGACCACACTGCCGTTAAACTGGGCGGTTAACGTGGCTAAATCGCGGTTGATCTCAAGGCTTCTCAAGGCGGCGCGGGATTGTGCCACGGCAGCCTCATTGGCAACTTTCCGGGCTTTCAGGGCAATGAGATCAAATTTCACGTCATCATATTTCTGTATGGAAACATGCTTTTTGTTCACAAGCACACTGTAACGGTCATAAGTGGCCTGCGCGCGATCAAGCAGGGCTTTTGTTTCCTGGTTTAAGGCGACGGCCTGCGCCAGAGCGGCGTCCAGTTCCTGTTTTCGGGCCTCCAGCCGGCGCATATCAAGACGCGCCAGAATATCACCTTTTTTAACGCGGTCGCCGTCATTGACCAGAACTTCCACCAATAGTCCAGCGGTGTCAAACCCATGGTCACTTTCCCGGCCTGCGACGATATTTCCGGCATATTTCTGCCTTATCTGATATTGTTTTTCGGCCTTAATGACCATCGTTTGAACGCTAAGCGCGTGGGATAATATTTCCTGTTCTTGATCGATATTGGCAAATACAGCCGTTCTGGCAAAGAAAATAGCCCCCAAGATCACAATGGCAATCAGTGCGATAAAGATAATTTTAAATTGTTTGTTGTCATAAAATGCCGGCGCAGAAACGGGGGTGTTTCGCGCGGTATTTTCTGTCGTTTCTGATTGGTTCGTCATTATAGTTTCGCCATAAGGTCATCGAGTATGGTTAAGAATTGCCGAATATGTTTACGGTGATAACATACCATATATATATGCGCCGTCAACATTAATCGGATGAGGTATGTATACGTGGTTTAGGGGGCATCCCCCGAATTCTCTAAATCCCGGATTTTTCTGAATATATGAAAATATTGGAAAGTCATGAATGTCAATATTTTGACAATATGATACGAAAGAAATAATATGAATGGGTTATGTAGGCCAACCTTTGAAATCAGCTTTCCTGGCCATTAAGTCAATCTATAGAGTGTTTTTTATGAATTATATTCGGTCTTTGATTTTTAACAGTTTTTTTTGGGTGGGAACTTCCCTGTGTATCGTATTTGTTTTTATTCCGGCGTCTTTTTTTAAGTCCCCGGCACCGATGAGGCGCTGTCTGGTTATTTGGTTCGATTTGGTATTTTATCTGTTGGATAAAATAAACCATATCAAGATAGAAGAGCGGGGCATTGAAAACCTCCCTAAAGACAAGGGGTTTATACTATGTTATAAGCATATGAGTAATCTTGATGCTTTATTGGCCTATTCCCGAATGCCGAATCTTACAGCGCTTGCTAAAATAGAATTATTCAGGGTATTCGGCATAAAGCAGGTTTTGACCAAAATGGAAGTCATTCCCATTGATCGGGGAAAGGGTAAAGCCAAGGACAAAACACCGGAAATTGCCAATATATTAATAGAGCAGAAAATACCGCTGTTGTTGTTTGTTGAGGGCACGCGCACGCGTGTCGGCCAACGTAAAAAATTGAAGTCCGGCGCATATTATATGCAAAAAGATATTGATCTTCCGGTGATCTGCGTATCGACCAACGCGGGTGCACATTGGGTGAAGGGCAGCCCCTTTAACAAGCCCGGCACCATCGTCGTGCAATATCACCCTGCCATAGAGCGCGGACTGGATAAGGATGAATTTATGGCGCGGGTCAAAGAAAATGTCGTCATCCATAGCGAAAAGCTGATGGGCGTTGAAGGCACAGACGAATAGGCCCTGACCCTAATCCATATGAAGGATCACGCCGATCCGCAATACTTCTGTGCTGGGATCGAAGAAGAGATCATCCGCGCCGCGCCGCCAGTTGATTTTTGAATGGGCGGTTCTGACATATTCAATGCGCAGGGCAATATCTTCCATAATACCAATTTCAAAACCCGCGCCGTAACGATATCCCCCGGCACCTTTGGAAAAATCACCGGCAGAATCGCTCATGCTGAATTTGGTTGAGGTATAGCCGCCAAGACCATAAATGAGAATATTGTCGGATACGGTAAAACCAAGGCGCGTATTAATATCAAAGGCAAAGCCTGTTTTGATGGTCACATTGTCCGTCCCAAATACGGCAGGAATAGTTTCGCCGCCAACGATACGTTCCGGTATCACCGTATTAACGATAGCGGTACTACTGCCGCCCGGCATGCCAAGGGCACCTTCGATGCTGACATACATCGGGCCCCAGATATTGGTGCCGATACCGCCGTAAAGGGTGCCGCCGTATCCCGTGCCCTTTGCGCCATTACCAATGCCCGTGATGAAATTATTTGCATCTGCATCCGGCTCCAGGTCTACATAAGTATTTTTTGACGTCACTCTGGAATAGTTGGCGTGCAAACCAAGATAAAGCCCTTCGAATGGGTTGCCATCAACGCCGGCCTGTGCCTGAGATGTTGTTAAACTGGTCGCGCCCAAAGTTGCGAAGGTTAGGGCGGCCGCGCTGATGAGTGCTGTTTTAAATCGGTAGGACATTAAATATACATTTCCCTCTAATTGAATATTATTTCGTTATTTGAATTGTGATATGACCAATATATTTAAGCAATATATCTAATCAACCTATGTCATTTTTGTGACCATATTACATATTTTTCCGGCTCAGGAAACAAGAAGTTTACTCTTTGCCTGACTCTTTGTCTAACTCTGGGCTTGACTCTGGCATCAATTCCCCATATTTTCCCCACAAATATCAAGGATATGCAAAAGAATGCGTCCAAGGATGTACATCAGTCAGCGAAGATTCGCCCACTGGTGCTTTTTTGTTATGTGATTTTTGCAGTGAAAACCGAGATACAGCCTTGAGCCCGTTTCATGGTGTTACTTTTTTGGACTTTTCCTTTTGGGAAACCCAAAAGGTGGAAACACCGGAAACAAACAGAGATACAGCCTTGAGCCCGTTTCATGGTGTTACTTGTAACACCGGAAACAAAACATAAAGAAACGAAAACACTATGTTTGACAGTTTAAGCGATAAGCTTGGCGGAATATTTGATAAGCTGAAAAGACGGGGCGCTTTGAAAGAGGCGGACGTCAGGCAAGCTATGCGGGAAGTGCGGATTGCGCTTTTGGAGGCGGATGTTGCCTTGCCGGTTGTCAAGGATTTCATAGCCAAGGTAACAGAACGCGCTGTCGGACAAGAGGTTATGAAGTCCGTCTCGCCGGGTCAAATGGTTGTTAAAATTGTCAATGATCATCTGACGGAAATGCTCGGCAGTGATACGAGCGGCATCAGCCTTCTGGCGGTGGCACCGGTGCCGATCCTGATGGTGGGTCTGCAGGGATCTGGTAAGACGACTTCTGCGGCAAAAATTGCCAAACGTCTGAAAGAAAAAGAAAATAAAAAGGTCATGATGGCGTCATTGGACATATATCGTCCAGCGGCCATGGAGCAGCTTAAAATTCTGGGTGAGCAGATAGGCGTGCCCACATTACCGATCATTGACGGCCAGCTGCCGGTGGATATTGCCAAGCGGGCAATGACGGCGGCCAGACTTCAGGGCATGGATGTTATCCTATTGGATACGGCGGGTCGTCTGCATATCGATCAGACATTGATGGCGGAAATCATCGGGGTACGCGATGCGGTGACCCCTCATGAAACATTGCTTGTTGTCGATAGCCTGACCGGACAGGATGCGGTTAATGTGGCCCAATCCTTCAGCGATCAGATTGGCATCACGGGTGTTGTTTTAACCCGTATGGACGGCGATGGACGCGGCGGGGCGGCCCTCAGTATGCGGGCGGTCACGGGTCAGCCGATTAAATTGGTCGGTACCGGCGAAAAGCTTGACGATATAGAAGAATTCCATCCAGACCGTGTGGCGTCCCGGATTTTGGGTATGGGCGATGTGGTTTCCCTCGTGGAAAAGGCTGCTGAGACCATTGAGGCCGCCGAAGCCGAAGTCATGATTAAAAAGATGAAGAAAGGCCAGTTCGATTTTGACGATCTGCGCACCCAACTTCGTCAGATGAAAAAGCTGGGCGGCATGTCGAGCATTCTTGGTATGTTGCCGGGGATCGGCAAGGCGCAAAAGAAAATGGCCAATGCCAATATTGATGACAATCTTCTTAAACGGCAGGAAGCCATCATCAACAGTATGACCCCCAAGGAAAGAGGGCGCCCTAAATTATTAAATGCCTCTCGCAAGAAAAGAATTGCCGGCGGTGCGGGCGTGAGCGTTCAGGAGATCAATAAGCTGATCAAGATGCAGAAACAAATGGCCGGCATGATGAAAAAGATGGGCAAAATGGGTAAAGGCGGCGGCATGCCCCTGCCCGGCCAAATTCCGCCCGGAATGGAAGGTCTGCTTCCGAAATAGATGAATGGAAGGTTTGCTTCCGAAATAAAGCGCGAAAACTTTGCTCAGGTAACCGTATAGCAGTGCAGCCCTGAGCCCGTTCCATGGTGTTACTCGTAACACCGGGAATAATTAAAGAATGAGCTCGTTTCATGGTGTTTCTATAACACCGGAAACAAAACAAAAGAATTATAATTAAACTTAAGAAAGGATTAGCCTGAATGGCTGTTAAAATTAGATTGGCCCGAGGAGGCGCAAAAAAACGTCCCTATTACCGTATTGTTGTTGCTGATGTGCGCGCGCCGCGCGATGGCCGTTACATTGAAAAAGTAGGTACGCATAACCCGCTTTTGCCAAAGGATCACGAAGATCGTGTTCATCTGGTGGAAGACCGGATTAAATATTGGCTGAGTGAAGGTGCGAAGCCTACAGACCGTGTTGCCCGTTTTCTGGATGCGGCTGGCTTGCTCAAACGTGAAGCAAAAGACAACCCGAACAAAGCTAAACCGGGTGCCAAGGCATTAGAGCGTGTTGAAGAGCGAAAAGCCAAAGGGGAAGCTGCTGCTGAAGCCGCTGAGGCCGCCAAAGTTGAAGCCGCTGAGGCTGCTGCTGCCGCTAAAACTGCTGCCGTTGAGGCTGCGGCTGCTGCCAAAGCTGCTCCGGCAGAAGAAGCTCCGGCTGCAGAAGAAGTTGTTGCTGAAGAAGCCCCGACAGAAGCTGCTGCGGAAGAAAAACCCAAAACCTAAAGCTAAAAGCAGTTCAAAGGATAGAAAGAGCCCTGATGTCTCGACCTAACTACGTACATTCCCGGCGTGCTGAGCCCGAAATTGGTCCCGAGTGGATTTCAATTGGGGTGATCGTTGGGGCTGTGGGGGTCAAGGGCGCTGTTCGCTTGAAGACGTTTACGGACGATCTGCAATCGGTCTTAATTCGGGGAGCTGTCACAATCTTCCCGAATATAAGCAGCAAGGGCGAGCCGAGGGATTGCAAGCTGATGCATAAGATCAAAGTTGGATATGCCTGCCAGATTTCGGGCATAGAAGACCGGGATCAGGCAGAGGCCCTCAAGGGCGTAAAATTATATGTGCCGCGTAAAAGTCTGCCGAAAATCGAAGAAGAGGACAGTTTTTATTACGAGGATATGGAAGGCCTGATCGCCAGAGATATGAAGGGCAATCCGTTCGGGGTGGTCACCTCCATATATAATTTTGGTGCCGGAGATGTGCTTGAAGTGCAGTTGGACGATAGTCAAAACGGGCCTATAATTGGTAAAGTTGGGACGGGTAAAATAATGTACCCCTTTCGGGATGAATTTATTCCGGAAGTGAATATTAAGGATGGGTTTCTGGTGATTGATCGGGTGGCTTTTGGCGATGATCTTGAGCCGGCAGCGGATTCAGAAGACGTTGAAGATGCGACAAACGGATAAAGAGCCAGTTTGGACAGCGCAAATTCTGACCCTTTTCCCGGAAATATTTCCGGGGCCATTGGGCGCTTCTCTTGCGGGAAAAGCCCTTGTTAAAGGGCTTTGGGCCATGAATGTGGTTCAAATCCGGGATTATGCCTTGGACAAACACCGTAAAGTGGACGATACGCCGGCAGGCGGCGGCCCGGGCATGGTGATGCGGGCGGATGTTCTGGCGGCGGCTATTGATGATGTGACCAAAGATAAAAGCGGCGATGACTATCCGTTGGTATATTTGTCTCCGCGCGGCAGAAGGCTGGATCAGGAATTGGTTCGGGAGTTTGCGTCGAAAAAAGGCATTACGCTCCTTTGCGGCCGATTTGAAGGTGTGGATGAGCGGGTTTTGAAATCGCGCAATATCAGGGAGGTTAGCCTTGGTGATTTTATCTTGTCCGGCGGGGAGCTCGCGGCTTTGGCATTGATGGATGCGGTGGTGCGAACAATTCCGGGCGTGATCGGTGATACGGAAACACTGACGGAAGAATCTTTTGAATCGGGATTGCTTGAGTATCCCCATTATACCCGGCCCAACGTTTGGGAAGGACAGGAAATACCGGAAGTGCTGCAATCGGGGCACCATGGAAAAATAAAGCAATGGCGCCAGAAGCAGTCAGAAAACCTGACAGAGGAACGGCGTCCGGACCTTTGGAATCAATATCTTAACCAGAAGAAATAATGGTTTTAAGATATGGAAAATAGGGGTATATCACCCGTTGGACAGACCGAAAAACGAATGATATGCCGATGAATAAATTTGATGTTGGAATTTGAGGATCCTTGCTATATAAGCGGGTCAGATGAAGAGAGAGAGCGTTATGAATATTATTGAAAAATTTGAAAAAGAGCAGATTGCAAAGCTTACAGAGGGGAAAGTAATCCCTGAGTTTTCTGCGGGTGATACCCTGCGGGTTA
Organism: Alphaproteobacteria bacterium; assembly: GCA_024280095.1. GTDB lineage: Bacteria > Pseudomonadota > Alphaproteobacteria > Sphingomonadales > Emcibacteraceae > Paremcibacter. The sequence continues at coordinate 10,014 of JAJRQU010000157.1, forward strand.
ATGTGAAAGTGATCGAGGGTGAGCGCGAACGTATTCAGGGTTATGAAGGCGTTTGTATTGCGCGCACGAATCGGGCCCTGAATTCATCATTCACGGTACGAAAAATTTCATATGGTGAAGGGGTGGAACGTGTTTTTCCGCTTTATTCCCCGAATGTGGAAAATATTGAGGTCATTCGCCGGGGTAAAGTCCGCCGGGCGAAACTTTATTACCTGCGTCCATTGCGCGGTAAGAAAGCGCGTATTGCGGAAAGAAAAGACTGGATGAAAAAACCAGATGCGGCAAAAACTGAGGTGATTACCCCCTCAGAGGAAGCCTGATTGACTTAAAAGCATTTAAGACAATCTGGGCTTGCGTGCAAAGCCCTAAAAGATCAAGGGGCTCGACTTTCGCGGGCCCCTTTTTTCATATGTGGAGACCTTGTTTTACGCAGTCCCTAAGGGTCATCGCCGCAACGGATTAAAATAAGGTGCGAGAAAAAAATGACGGTACCCGAACAAAAACCTAAAACACTTTATGATAAATTATGGCAAAGCCACATTGTTGAGATACAAGATGCCGGGGAAGATGACGGCAATTGCCTGATTTACATTGATCGCCAGATCATTCATGAGGTCACGAGCCCCCAGGCCTTTGAGGGACTTCGGGATGCAGGCCGCAAGCTCGCAAATCCACAGGCCATGCTTGCGGTGCCGGATCATAATGTGCCAACGGGCGCGGATCGGGCCACGGCGGTCAATGCTGAGGATAGCCAGATTCAACTGGATGTTTTGGCAAAAAACTGTCAGGAATTCGGCGTTGAATATATCCCGATGCTGGACGATCGTCAGGGTATCGTTCATATCGTCGGGCCAGAGCAGGGCTTTACCCAGCCCGGCATGACCATCGTTTGCGGGGACAGCCATACCTCCACCCACGGGGCCTTTGGGGCCTTGGCTTTTGGTATTGGGACTTCGGAAGTCGAGCATGTTATGGCCACCCAAACCCTTATATTGAAACCTCAGAAAAACATGCGCATTGATGTGGACGGGATTCTTGGAGCAGGCGTTACCGCAAAGGATATTGCCCTTGCGGTCATCGGGCATATTGGCACGGCTGGCGGAACCAGTTATGTCATTGAATTCACGGGCACGGCCATTCGGGGTCTTTCCATGGAAGGCCGCATGACCTTATGTAATATGTCGATTGAAGCCGGGGCAAGGTCCGGCCTTGTGGCCCCCGACCAGAAAACCTTTGATTATGTTATGGGCCGGGCGAAATCACCAAAAGGCGCCGCTTTTGAACAGGCTGTTGCCTATTGGAAAAGCCTGCCTTCTGATGCGGGCGCAATCTATGACAAAGAGGTTTTTCTGCGGGCCGAAGATATTGCGCCGCAGGTCACATGGGGCACCAGCCCTGAAAATGTCTTGCCCATATCCGGTATTGTTCCAAATCCGGATGATGTGGAAAATTCTGAGCGAAAAATTGCCATGCAGCGGGCGCTGGATTATATGGGTCTGACAGCGGGCACGAAATTGCAGGATATAACCATTGAACGGGTTTTTATCGGGTCCTGCACCAATGGCCGTATCGAAGATATCCGGGCCGCCGCCGCAATCGCGCGCGGACGCACAGTTCACAGCGATGTGGCCGCCTGGGTGGTGCCAGGATCCGGTTTGGTAAAGCTTCAGGCCGAAGAAGAAGGGCTTGACCAGATATTGATTGACGCCGGATTTGAATGGCGCTCCCCCGGATGCTCCATGTGCCTTGCCATGAATGCGGATAAGCTGGGCCCGCGCGAACGCTGCGCCTCCACGTCAAACCGGAATTTCGAAGGCCGGCAAGGGCCAAAAGGCCGCACCCATTTGATGAGCCCGGCCATGGCGGCGGCGGCGGCAATAACAGGCCGCCTAACCGATGTCAGGGAGCTTTAATCATGGATAAATTCCTTAAACTCAGTGCCATTGCGGCGCCTTTGCCCATGGCCAATATTGACACGGATATGATCATCCCGCAGCAGCATTTGAAAACCATCAAACGGACAGGCCTTGGGCAATTTGCCTTTTCCAATATCCGCTATCATGATGATGGGTCAGAGCGCGCAGACTTCGTCCTGAATAAACCGGCATATCGTAAAGCTGAGATTCTGGTGACCGGGGCGAATTTCGGATGCGGTTCCAGCCGCGAACATGCCCCTTGGGCTTTGATGGACTTTGGTATTAAATGCATCATTGCCCCCAGTTTTGCAGATATTTTCTACGGTAATTGTTTCAAGAATGGGATTTTGCCGATTATTTTGCCGCAAGAGACAATTGACCTGTTACTTGACGATGCCGGCCGCGGGGCCAATGCCATCATCACGGTTGATCTTGAAAATCAAGAAATATCAGGCCCGGACGGCGGTAAAGTATCTTTTGAGGTTGACCCTTATCGCCGTCATTGCCTGCTGAATGGATTAGATGATATTGGCCTGACGTTACAGAAAAAAGATGTCATTCAAAACTATGAAGCCAAAAAGAGATTAAGCCAGCCCTGGTTGTTTAAGGATTAGATATGAGTAAAGAATTATCGCTATTGATGTTGCCGGGGGATGGCATTGGGCCGGAGATCATGACAGAGGCCCGCCGGGTGGTGGATTGGCTCGGACATAACCGGGCCCTGAATTTTTTCGTAGAAGAAGACCTTGTCGGCGGCGCGGCCTATGATGATGGCGGCAAGCCTTTGGCGGATAAAACATTAGAGCGGGCAAAATCCGTTGATGCGGTATTGCTCGGCGCTGTGGGCGGGTCACAATGGGACGGCGTTGAGTATGACATGCGGCCTGAAGCCGGCTTGCTGGCCTTGCGTAAAGAACTGGGGCTTTTTGCCAACCTGCGCCCTGCGATTTGTTTTGAATCACTTGTGGACGCCTCCAGCTTAAAGCCGGAATTGGTCAGCGGCCTTGATATTATGATCGTGCGGGAGCTTACCGGCGGGGTGTATTTTGGCGAGCCACGCGGCATCGAAACTCTGCCAAACGGGGAAAGGCGCGGCGTTAATACCCAAGTCTATACCACGTCCGAAATTCATCGTATTGCGCATGTGGCCTTTGATTTGGCGGGGAAAAGAGGCGGGCGGGTGACGTCTTCTGAAAAAGCCAATGTGATGGAGAGCGGGTTATTATGGCGCGAGGAAGTGACCAAGGTCGCTTTGGATTATCCGGAAATTGCCCTTGACCATATGCTGGCGGATAGCTGCGCCATGCAATTGGTGCGGGCGCCCAAGCAGTTTGATGTGATTGTGACAGATAATCTTTTTGGTGATTTATTGAGTGATGTCGCCGCCATGTTGACGGGGTCTTTGGGTATGTTGCCCTCGGCCGCCTTGGGCATTAAAGGCGGCGGCGCAATGTATGAGCCCGTTCACGGCAGTGCGCCGGATATCGCGGGAAAAGACATCGCAAATCCCATTGCCACCATTTTGAGCCTCGCCATGGCGCTGCGTTATAGCTTCGACTGCGCGGCGGAAGCCCAGTTGATTGAAGATGCCGTACAGGATGTGCTGGCCGGCGGCCTTCGCACGGCGGATATCATGCAGCCGGGTAAAGCCAAAGTTTCAACCTCTGTCATGGGGGATAGTATCTTGCGCGCCATGGATCGCTTGAACATAACTTAAATATTGGAGTAAAATATGTCGTATAAAGTTGCCGTCATTGGTGCCACCGGTAATGTGGGACGGGAAATTCTGAATATTCTTGCGGAACGCGCGTTCCCCGCAAGCGAAGTGGTGGCGCTCGCCTCGCGCCGGTCATTGGGGCAGGAAGTTACCTTTGGCGACAAAGTCCTGAAGACGAAATGTCTGGATGATTATGATTTTACCGGTACGGATATTGCCCTGATGTCCGCAGGCGGTGATATTTCAAAAAAATGGAGCGAGAAAATCGGCGCGCAAGGCTGTGTCGTGATTGATAACAGCTCTTATTTTCGCATGGATCCCAAGGTGCCGCTGATCGTACCAGAGGTAAATGCCCATGCCGTCGCGGGCTATACAAAAAAGAATATCATTGCCAATCCCAATTGTTCCACGGCCCAGATGATGGTGGTCTTAAAGCCGCTGCATGATTATGCAAAGATTACGCGGGTGGTTGTGTCCACCTATCAATCCGTATCTGGCAGCGGCAAGGCGGCCATGGATGAATTATGGCACCAGACACGGGCAATTTTTGTCAATGATCCGGTCGAGCCTGAAATTTATCCCAAACAGATCGCGTTCAATGTGATCCCGCATATCGATGTTTTCATGGATAGCGGCGATACCAAGGAAGAATGGAAAATGGTCGCTGAAACGGCGAAAATACTTGATCCTGATATCAAGGTAACCGCCACTTGCGTGCGGGTTCCGGTATTTCTTGGCCATTCTGAATCCATCAATATTGAATTTGAAAAGCCCATCGATGAGAAGAAAATTTTTAAAATCCTGCGCGAAGCTCCCGGCATAATGGTTTACGATAAGCGGGAAGACGGCGGCTATATTACGCCCATTGAATGTGTCGGTGAATTTGCCACCTATATCAGCCGAATTCGCCGCGACGTGACGGTGAAAAACGGCCTTAACCTGTGGTGCGTCTCTGACAATCTGCTCAAAGGCGCCGCCTTAAACGCGATTCAAATTGCGGAAACACTTTGTAATAAATATTTGAAAAAAGCCTGATCATATATTCTGAATAGGGGTCATGGATTAGAAGATAATTTCATAAAGAGGCCGGTGCATCACATCGGTCTCTTTTTTTGTTTAAAAAGCTTTATTTTTCCGGAAACCTAGGTCTAATATTCTCCACGTTAATTTATAAATTCAGAAAATACAGGGATTAAGGAAAATCATATGATGAGAAAAACGAGTTTAATAGTATTGGCCATGATGCTGGCCGGCTGTAGTGCCGAAGTGGACGTTGCCGAGGATGCTGCGCCGAACGCAACAGATGCCAAGGCCTTTGTTGAGGGTGTTGAAAAAGACCTTACCGAAAGAGGAATGTTTGAAGCGCAGGTCGCCTGGGTTAATGCCAATTTCATTACCGAAGACACCAATGCCATCGTGGCAAAGGTTGATGCAGAAATGACAGCGCTTCGGGTGAAATATGCCGGAGAAGCCAAAAAATATAATGAACTGGAGCTGGAACCGGTTCTGCGCCGCAAGCTGGAAAGCATCAAGCTGGGCATTAATGTCCCTGCGCCAAGCAATGCGGCCGATAATAAGGAAATGGCACAGATCAATGCCAATCTCAGCAGCCTTTATGCCACCGGAAAAGACCCCAAGGGCCGTAATCTGGGCGAATTGACCACAGTCATGGCCACGTCGCGCAATCATGAAGAATTGCTGGAGGCCTGGACGGGCTGGCGGACGGTATCGCCGGTGATGCGGGATAAATATGCCCGCATGGTGGAGATTGCCAATAAGGGCGCGAACGAGCTTGGCTACCCGGATGTGGGTTATATGTGGCGGTCTAAATATGACATGCCCGCCGA
>JAJRQU010000158.1 GCA_024280095.1 Alphaproteobacteria bacterium
CAGCCCACCTGTCCGGCAACAAAAATCATGTCACCTTTGGCTTTAATGCCGTTTGAATAGCCTTTCGGGCGCGGCCAGTTTGGCGGTTGTAAAATTTCCATAATTCTATTCACTCCATAATATTAAGGCCTTAGGTTACTCTAGCTTAGGCCTCAAATTGTTTTTGAATTTCCCCAATATCACCTTTTTCCGCGCCGCATGAAAAACCATACGGCTTACGATGGCCGCGATATAAAACGCCGATATTAAAACCATCATCCGACATCAGCCTTCGCGCGGCCCTTGCGGGGTCATCGGTCTCGTCAACCACCGCCTTGTGAACCCGTTTTTTCCAAGCCTTTTGATCTGGCCTGAAGGTAACGCAGGGGCTTAATATCTGTATGAAGGAAAAACCGGGATGTTCTATGGCATCCGCGATGATGTTAGCCGTTCCCCTGACATCGCCGGAAAAAGTCCGCGCGATAAAATTAGCGCCGGACGCCAGAGCAATCACCAGCGGGTGAAAGGGCGACAAGCCCGTCCCCCCGGGCGATAAGGCGCTATCCCAGCTTGGGTCTGTGGTCGGAGATGGCTGGCCTTTGGTCATGCCGTAAACTTCATTATCCATGACAATATACGTCATATTGGCATTACGCCGGCAGGCATGCAGGAAATGATTGCCGCCAATGGAAAAACCGTCCCCATCACCGCCCGCCGCGATCACCGTAAGATCAGGCCGCGCCACTTTAACGCCGGTCGCCACCGCAAGCCCCCGCCCATGAATAGTATGGAAACCATAAGTATTGGTATAGGCAGGTATGCGCGAAGAACAGCCAATACCCGATATAACAGCGACATTTTCCGGTGCCAGTTTCAATTTAGCCAAAGCCTGCGTCACCGATAACAACACATGATAATCCCCGCACCCTGAACACCATACCGGTTTCAAGTCGGATTTATAATCACTGGCTTTAAGCTTTGGGGGCGCACATTCATTCATTGGACTCTCCAGTTTTTAATCGTATCCATAATTTCTCCGGGTCTGATGATCAACGGCCCCGCCCGGCGGAATGACCTGACCTCGCCCGGCATGTCATAATTTGCCCTGAGAAGTTTCAGAAATTGGCCGGAATGGCTTTGTTCAACAACCAATATTCGTTTCGCGCCCTCAAGCGCCGCATCAAATTGCGCCGGCACAGCAGGAGAAAGCAGGCGCATCGCGACAAGCCTGACATTGATGCCATGATCTTTCAGACGCCCTATAGCCTCCCGAACCGCATTGGTGGTTGACCCCCAGGTGACGATGACAAACGCGCTATCCTTTTCACCTTCGACATCAGCCCAATGATCACCGTAATTAAATTCTGAGATTTTACGGTCGCGTTTATCCATCTGATCTCTGTGATCCTCCATCAGGGTTGAGGGCAGCCCTTGTGGATTATGCTCCAATCCATCGGCGGTATATTGCCCGCGCGGCGTTCCCGGCAGGGTCATGGGCGAAACCCCATTGGCCGTCACCGCATAACGCCTGTAATCCTCTGCCGGCGTCGTTTCCACGAGGCGCTGGGCCATGAAGGCAATATTTGCCGGAGGGTCAATCACCGCGCTGGCCTGCCCCATGAACTGGTCAGACAGCATAATGACCGCCGTCTGCATGGCTTCGGCAAGATATACGCTCCATTGAGTCGTGAAAATACAATCTTCAACCGACGTCGCCGCCGCGACAATATGGGGGGCATCCCCGTGAAGGCCATAAACCGCAATATTTAAATCCGTCTGTTCTGATTTTGTCGGGATACCCGTGGATGGGCCGCCGCGCATGACATTAACCACCACAACCGGCGTTTCCGATGCCACCGCAAGGCCGATGCCTTCCATCATCAGGGACAGACCCGGGCCTGACGTTGCCGTCAAGGATGGCTTGCCGCCAAATGACGCGCCAATGATCATATTGATGGAAGCCAGCTCATCTTCCGCCTGCACCAATGTGCCGCCCATTTTTGGCAGATTGGGCGACATCCATTCCAATACTTCTGTCGCTGGCGTTATGGGATAGGCCGCGACAAACCTGACCCCGCCGCGCAAGGCCCCAAAACCTGCAGCCTGATTACCGCTAATCATCCAACGTCCCTTGTTATCGCCTTTTACAGGGGATACTTTTATAGGAGATGTAACATCTTTTGCCGCAAGATAGCCTGCCTGAACGGCTTGCCAGCTTGTCGCCGCTGCGGCCTTACCCTTCTTCGCAAGTTTCTTGGTGATAATTTTATGGATGGGTTTTTCCGAAAGGCCAATTAACGCCGCAACAAACCCAAGAATCACCATGTTGGGCCTGCCGTCCTCAATGGCACTCGCGAGCGCCTCAATAGGCAATTCAACGACGCGCGCACCCGAAGCCAAAAGTATTTCTGGAATATCCCCTGCCGCCGGATCTGTGACAATCAAGCTGCTTGGGCCAAGGGGAACTTCGGCGGCAAAACGCTCCGCCCCCTTCCAATCCACCGCCACAATGATATCAAATATATCATCTACGCAATGAACGGGCCTGCTGTCCAGCCTGAGCAATGCCGCCGCCTCACCGCCCCGGATTTGCGGGCCAACGGTGCGGGTCATCAAACCATAAAGGCCAGCCTTTGTCGCGGCCTCAAGCAGCATGGAACCAGATGTCATAACGCCGGCGCCCCCACTGCCAACCATGGCCAAAGAAACTGATCTATTTTTAGAATTGGGGGGCATCATTAATTCCTTCTTTCTTCAACTTCCACATTTTTTTCATCAATTTAATATCTCTACTGCCATGAGCTGAGGTATTTATTCTCTTTTAGATTACGCTCAAGCGCCGCTAAAGGCTGCGCTCCCGCTTGGTCGCTAGGTCGGCGCTAGCGCCTTCCGGTTTTTTAGATTACGCTCAAGCGCCGCTAGAGGCTGCACTCCCGCTTGGTCGTTAGGTCGGCGCTAACGCCTTCCGGTTTTTTAGATTACGCTCAAGCGCCGCTAGAGGCTGCACTCCCGCTTGGTCACTAGGTCGGCGCTAACGCCTTCCGGTTTTTTGGATTACGCTCAAGCGCCGCTAGAGGCTGCACTCCCGCTTGGTCACTAGGTCGGCGTTATGCGCCTTCCGGGTTTTTGGATTACGCTCAAGTGCCGCTAGGGGCTGCACTCCCGCTTGGTCGTTAAGTCGCCGCGTTGCGTCTCCTGTATTGCTATCTTCTTCATTTTCTATGTTGACATCTCCTTCATTTTCTCTTCGTGGGGCGGGCCATCAAAAAACTATTGTTACTATTCTTGATTTCAGGCCTTGACCTTTAATTCGGTATTGTGGTACTTAATTACTACTTTAATGAGTCTTTGCCAGTTCGTCAACTCCTGAAAATAGATAATTTCAGTTATTCAACGAAGAAAGCGCAAAGAATGAATGAAAGCTATGAGATAGGAAAAAACTTAACTCATAACGATTTAATAAATTCAAAGGAGCTTAAGCCAATGCCATCTGTTGATCTGGAAAATCATAATTTAGTAAGTGAAATTGATACCTCTGGCGTTATCCTTGAGAAACGCCCTGCTAAAACACCTGATGGAAATATTGTCGAAGGCCTCTATAATTATTGGATCACGCTGAATAATCCGTCCCAATATAATTCCTATACAACAGATATGGTCAAAACCCTTATTTTAGCCTTCCGGGAAGCAAGTAACGCCCGTGATGTGGTGGCCGTGGTTTTCACCGGAGCCGGAGACAAAGCATTCTGCACCGGCGGAAATACCAAGGAATATGCGGAATATTACGCCGGAAATCCTCAGGAATACCGGCAATATATGCGCCTGTTCAATGATATGGTTTCCGCAATTTTAGGCTGTGACAAACCTGTGATTTGCCGGGTGAATGGCATGCGTATCGGCGGTGGTCAGGAAATCGGCATGGCCTGCGATTTTTCAATCACCCATGATCTTGCCAAATTCGGACAAGCAGGCCCCAAACATGGTTCAGCCCCCATTGGCGGCGCAACGGATTTCCTACCGGTTATGGTCGGCTGCGAACAGGCCATGGTATCAGGCACCCTGTGTGAGCCCTGGTCAGCCCATAAAGCTTACCGCATGGGAATTGTATGCGATATTGTCCCGGCCCTGAAAATAGATGGTGAATTTATTGCCAACCCGCTTGTGGTTACCGATCAATATCTGGATCAATATGGCAAAATCATTATGGGCGAATCCAAAAGCGGAGACGCCTTGGCGCGCGGCAAGGAAACCCTGAAGGCCGGCGAAATTGACTTGTCCCTTCTGGATCAAAAGATTGATGAAATATGTTCTAAATTCATCACCACCTTCCCCGACTGCATGACCAAGACATTGGAAGAATTGCGCAAGCCTAAAATTAATGTCTGGAATGCCAATAAAGAGAATTCTCGGGCATGGCTTGCCCTGAACATGATGACCGAAGCGCGTGCGGGCTTCCGGGCCTTTAATGAACCTGTTGGCCGGGATCGTGAGATCGATTTTATCGCCCTGCGCCAGGCATTGGCTGCCGGTCAGCCCTGGACGCCTGAATTTACCGAAAGCCTGATGCCTGCTAGCCGAAAAAAGTAAGGACGCAAAAAGTAAGGAGATTTGAGATATGGCTACGAGAGAAGAAATCACCAACCGCTGCCAGGACCTTTATGATGATCTGGATTTTACAGCCGCCCGCACATGGAAAGATGCGGAACCTGGACGGCATGTCATTGGCTATATGCCCATGTATGTCCCCCGCGAAATCATCCATGCGGCCGGCATGCTGCCCCTAGGCATATTGGGCGGCGGCGATCAGCTGGAAGTCATTCAGGGGGATGCTTATTATCAAAGCTATATCTGCCGTATTCCCCGCTCCACCGTTGAACTTCTGCTCACTGACCGCATCGATTTTGTCGATGGCATGCTGTTCCCGAGTATTTGTGATGTTATCCGTAATCTATCGGGGATGTGGAAATTATTGCGCCCGGATGTTTATGCCCATTATTTCGATGTCCCTCAAAATTATATGAAAGATGTTGGCGGTGAATTTTACATCCATGAACTGAACGTCTTAAAAGAAGATTTGGAAAAAATCAGCGGCAATAAAGTGACCAATGAGGCCTTGAAAAATTCCATTGAACTCTATAATGAAAATCGCAGGTTAACCCGCGAGCTTTATAAGTTTAGAGCAGACAATCCATGGCTCGCCCCGTCTTCAGAAGTTTACCTGATCAATCGGGCCGGTATGGTGATCCCTGTTGAAGAGCATAATGTCCTCATCACAGACTATATTGAGGCCGCAAGGCAGGAAGACCGGCCAAAGCGGGATAACAGCCGCGTTGTTATTTCCGGCTCTTTCTGTGAACAGCCCCCGATCAACCTGATCAAATCCATTGAGATGTCAGGCTGTTATGTGGTGGATGACGATTATATGCTGGTCAATCGCTGGTTTACCAAGCCCGTACCCACGGACGGCGACCCCATACAGGCGCTGTCTTATACCTTCCTCGAAGCATCGGTAAAAATGCCGTCCTGTTTTGAGCCAAACGAAGATATCAAAGGGCAGTTTCTGGTCGATCTTGTCCGGGAAACCAATGCAGAAGGCGTCATCTTTGCCGCCGCCAGCTTCTGCGATCCGGCTCTTTTGGAACGGCCTATCCTGCAAGATGTCTTAAATCAGGTCGACATCCCCCATGTCAGCTTCAAATATGCTGAAAATACCGGACAAATGCAGCCAATACGCGAACAGGCAGGAACATTTGCCGATTCGATCAAACTATGGAGTTAAAAGAATGAGCGCCCCCCAAAGGAAACCATCCACCGACGTGCAAAAAGATGCCTCTATGGCCAAACAAAAGGCCATGATCGACAGTAATTTTGATCGGCTTGGCAATGTGAAAAACACGGGTGAAAAAGTCTCTTATACTTTCGTACCCGGCAACCTGAATGAACTGATCATGTGTTTCGACATGGTGGGTAATTACCCCGAGATCAATGCCATTCAAAATGGTCTGCGCAAGAAATCCGGCGGCTTGATTATGGAAGCCGAGAAATGGGGCCATTCGGAAGATGTCTGCACCTATGTCAAAGCCGATATCGGCATGATGCGCAAAGGTAATATTGGCCCCACGGGGCAGCCCATTCCAGAACCGGACATCTTAATGCTCAGCTATACCGGCTGCTATACCTTCCTGAAATGGTTTGAACTTCTGCGTCATGAATATAAATGCGAGACCGCTATGCTGCATGTGCCCTATACCGGCGACGGCGTCATAACCAAGGCCATGACCGATTATGTGGTCAAGCAGTTAAAAGAAGAAGTCATCCCCAAATATGAAAAAGTCAGCGGCGTAAAATTTGATATTGATCGCTTAAGAGAAAATCTGGCCCATTCCGCCAAGGCCGAGGATGATTTTGTCTGGGTTCTGGAATCCGCCAAGAACAAACCCTCTCCCATTGATGCCTATTTTGGCGGAATCTACTATATCGGGCCAATTTTTACGGCCTTCAGGGGAACAGAGCTCGCCGTGGATTATTACAAAACACTGCGGGAAGAAATCGAAGAGCGGATTCGCAAGGGTCAGGGGCCGATCACCCCGGAAGGTGAAATGAAGAATGAGAAATACCGCATCGTGACCGAAGGGCCGCCCAATTACACCAGTATGCGTGAATTCTGGAAAATGTTCTATGACGAAGGCGCGGTTGTCGTGGCCAGCACCTATACCAAGGTGGGCGGCACCTATGATTTTGGCTTCCGTCATGACCCTTCCCGCCCCCTGGAGAGCCTTGCTGAATATTGCATGCATTGTTACACCAATCGTAACCTGCCTGAGCGCACGCGGATGCTCGAAACTTACATCAATGATTATGAGGCAGACGGCCTTTTGATCAATTCCATCAAAAGCTGCAACAGCTTTGCTGCCGGTGAATTAATGATGATGCGCGAAGTGGAAAAACGCACGGGAAAACCAGCGGCCTTTGTTGAAACCGATCTGGTTGATCCACGTTATTTCTCGGCGGCCAATGTCAAGAACAGGCTGGAAAGCTATTTCCAGATGATCGATCAAAAACGTCGCGCCGGTGCATAGAGAAGAGGCGTGTAAAAGGCGCATAGAGAAAAGGATAATAATATGAAATGTTTTATTGGAATTGATCTCGGCTCGACAACGACCAAGGCGGTTGTCATGGATGAGAATCAAGAGATCATTGGACGGGGGATTACCAATTCCCGCTCCAATTATGACACGGCCACCGCCGTCGCCAAGCAGGAAGCGATGATTGATACCCGTTTTACTCTGCTGCGGAATAATCTGGATAGCAACGAGAAATTGAAAGATAATCAGGATGTCTTTTTACATGATCTTGAACGCAATTTCCGCCGTGAGCAATTTGTTGAACAATTAGACGATTTGCAGAATACCTGCCTGAGCAATGCAGAGGGCGACCGGTTTAATGATGTGCGCTCTGTCCTGACAGAGGTATTATCAGATGTCTTTGACAAATTGCGCCACGAATCACTTGCACTTTATGCCAAGGGGGCGACACGTAAATCTGACTTTTTCCGTGATATTGCCGGCGGGCGTTTTCTGAGCCTTTCAGAGGAAATCTCCAAAGAAGCCGGAATCAACTATGATTTTGCCCTGAATGTCTATGATAAGTCCATCATACAAGTGGAAAACAGACCACCCGCAGGCAATCTCGAAGGGAAATTCCTGAATGGTTTGAAAAACCTGACTAAAGAGTCTCCTGAACTGGGCATTCGTTTCGAAGATGTGCAGGATCCCGTTAAAAAGGCGCTGGCTGTGGAATTGGAAGAAACATTTGTCGTTGGCACCGGTTATGGCCGTGTACGTCTGCCCTTCCCGAAAGAACATATCCGTTCAGAAATTCTCTGTCATGGTCTCGGCGCCCATATGATGTATGCGGGCACCCGAACCGTGCTTGATATTGGCGGTCAGGATACCAAGGCCATTCAGGTTGACCCGAACGGCGTTGTGGATAATTTCCAGATGAACGACCGCTGCGCTGCGGGCTGCGGGCGGTATCTTGGTTATATTGCTGATGAGATGAATATGGGCCTGCATGAGCTTGGGCCCATTGCCATGAAATCCACCAAGGCGGTCAAAATCAATTCCACCTGCACGGTTTTTGCCGGTGCGGAATTGCGGGACAGGCTCGCTCTTGGCGAAAAACGCGAAGATATTCTGGCCGGACTACATCGATCAATCATCCTGCGGGCCATGTCAATCATCGCCAGATCCGGCGGCATCAGTGACCAGTTCACCTTCACAGGCGGCGTGGCCAAAAACGAGGCCGCTGTTAAAGCGTTGCGGGAACTGGTCAAAGAAAACTATGGCGACGTAACCATCAATATTGACCCCGAATCAATTTACACCGGTGCACTCGGGGGGGCTGAATTCGCCCGCCGCGCCGTAATGGAGGCTTAAAATGGCATTAACAGTAGGCATTGATGTAGGAACAGGCGCGGTTAAGACAGCCCTGTTTGAAATCAACGGTGATAAGACCACCTGGATTGACCGGCAAACAGACCGGATCAGAAATCGGCAACCTTTTACCCTTGCGGAAGATGCCTTTGATTATCTTTTAGAGAAAAATGGCTATTGCCGCGATGATATAGATTATATCGCGACAACCGGCGATGCGGAAAGCATTCCCTATTCAACCGGTCATTTTTATTCCATGACCACCCATGCCCGAGGGGCACTTTATCTTAATCCGGATGCCCGTTCCCTCATGGATATTGGGGCCTTGAATGGCAAGGCCATCAGCATGAATGACAAGGGGAAAGTTCTGAAATATAAAATGACCAGTCAATGCGCATCCGGCTCCGGCCAATTCCTTGAGAATATTGCAAGATACCTCGGCATTGGTCAGGATGAAATTGGCGAATTAAGCAAGCAAGCCGATGACCCGGAGGTAGTATCCGGCATCTGCGCCGTGCTGGCCGAAACCGATGTGATTAACATGGTGTCCCGCAATATTTCTGCGGCCAATATCCTGAAAGGCATTCATATTTCCATGGCAGGGCGTTTGATTAAGCTATTAAAATCATTGAAAGTCACCGAAGGCGTTGTCATGTGTACCGGCGGCCTTGCCCTTGATAGTGGATTGGTGCTGGCCCTAAATGAAGCCATGGCCAGAAACAAGATGGATATGCCCGTGGTATCCCACGAAGATTCCATTTATGCCGGCGCCATTGGCGCTGCCATATGGGGCGCCTTCAGACATGAGAAGTTGGCGAAACTTGAAAATATGGCTAAAGCTTCTTAATTAGCCCGTACATTAAAAGCGAAAGGAAAATATCATGGCCTTAATGATCGTGGAAGCTTGCACCGCTTGTGATACTTGCGAACCCGTTTGTCCCAACGAAGCTATTACAGAAGGTGACCCAATGTATAAAATTGATCCCTTCAAATGCACAGAATGTGTTGGCGCAGATGACGAGCCACAGTGCGTTCTTGTTTGCCCGGAAGAATGTATCATCCCCAACCCGGATTTCAAGGAAAGCGCGGACGAGCTTCAGGCAAAATATGATGCCCTAAATTAATTAACCAGTGAATTAATTCATGAACTAAATAGTATTTTCTTAAATAGTTACAAATTGTAAAGAATTTAAGCGAATACTAATATATCTATGCAAACTATAGGAGCATGTTCATTGGACTATATCATTCTGGAAGATTTTGAAATGACCCGCCTTCAGGAAAAAGTGAATAATCATATTCAAAAAGGCTACCGGCCTGTTGGCGGCGTTGCGACCGCTGCTCAAAAAGATGGATTTATCGAATATATTCAAGGTATGATCAAATCTGACGATTAATCAAATGATCATATAAATGAAAAATATTCTAAAATTTCGTAAGAATAAAAGATGGGTGAAAGACGGGGCGATTACGGTCATCGTTGCTATTGCTGCGGGCCTGTCCTTGGCTTTTTTCCCCCAATTCAGCACCACCACAAAGGTAAAGCAACCCGCAGTTTCCAATATCGGGAACATCAGCCAGAATATTACAGGCAAGGCCGTTGTCCTCGATGGTGATACCCTTAAAATAGACGGGATATCTATTCGGCTTCATGGCATTGATGCTCCTGAGACGCGCCAGAATTGTTGGAAAAATGACAAAGAATACCCCTGCGGGCGTGCCTCAACAACCTTCTTGAAACGGCTCATCAATGGTCAAGCCGTGACTTGCAAAATCATTGATACAGATGTCTATGGGCGCAAAGTCGGCAAATGTTCTATTGCCGGAAATATCGATATAAATGCCCAAATGGTTTTAAGCGGCCATGCCATAGCCTACCTGTATTTTTCCTACGATTATGCGGATCAGCAAGCAGAAGCCAAAATTCAAAAAAGAGGAATATGGGCGGGACGCTTTATAGAGCCCTATCAATTCAGGCGACTTTAGGCAATTCAGGCGGCTTTAAAGTGTTTTTTTGCTGAGCGATAAACTCTGGGCAGGCTCAAAGCCGTTGCTCTGCAAGAAACCCGTCAAAGCCAATTGCGACGCATCAACCTCTGTTCGAACCTCGTCCGTTCTAAGAACGGCCAGATTAGCCATAAGCTGTGACATCAAGGCACTGCCCACATTATTATGAGCATATGCCGGATCAACGCCTAAACTATCCATGATCGCAGAGGGCTCCGCCCGGCCAAATTCGCCGAAATCCACCCGCACCATGATGAAGCCCACCACATGATCATCACATTCAGCGACAAGCGACACACGAATGCCGGATTCGGTCAATATTTCTTCCATCTTACGATCGTAATATGACGTCCGGTCAAACCCCATAATTTTGCGATCTATCTTAATGATCGCCGCCAGATCTTCTTGCGTCAGGCTGCGGCAAGGAATTTTATCACGAGATAATGCCGCACTGCCATCGCTTGAAGGATCACTGAAATCCATCTCCTGATTTTCATCTTCCTCGACTATTTTGCGATCTAAATAATTCACGTCACGCCGATAAATAACCCGGGGGGCCAGATCAAAGCCAGAGGCCCCAAAAAAATTTAACACAGGCCTATCCGGCCAATCCGCCTGGCTGCGAATTTCATGTATATTCTTTTCACGAATTATCCTGACCAATTCATCCATCAAATGATGACCAACACCCTTTCCTTGCGCATCATGCCTGACCCCGATATCATCCAATACAGCAACCGTATGGCTGTCCCCGAATTCACCTGTTTGCAGGCGCGCAAGAAGATAGCCCATAAGGCCCACTTCATTCTCATGGGCAATATAAATAAAATCCTTTGGGTGTTTTAGCGCCGCCTTGATGCGCTTTTCAAAAAAATCTTTTCGGGATCGGCCCGTATTTTTTTCGTCAATTTCGATCACCTGCGCCAAATCTTCAGCGGTCAGCATTCTTATATTTTCAGTTGAATTAGTCATTCTTCCTCCTCAGCGCATCTCGGAATATGTCATCATTAATTGGGCATCTGTATCTTCTTCCAGAATATCCTCCAGCATGGGCAGCAGGGCCATCTCTTCTTTTTGAATGTGGGAAATCATCCGTTCAATCAATTCGGTACCTCCCTTGCGAAATTGCCCCCATGAAGCATCGTTGAACCCCTCCGATCGGGCCATTTTTGCCAGTTCGGACAGCAAATTCCCCAGCGGCAATATCACCCTATGCTCACCCGTCAGGATAGAACTGATCGGGCTATCCCCCATGGCCCCAAGCAACGGAAAGAGCTTTTCTTCCTCAAAGCTGAAGTGGTTTGTCACATCACATGCCACAAGATTGATAATATCACCCAATAATTCGGTAATTTCCGCACTATCGCCCGGCGGTGCTTTCTTTGGCCCATGTTTCTGGAACACCCCCTCCAACCGTTCAAGTATGCTGATTGTGACAAGATGTTCTTCGTGAAGAGTTCGGGTAATCTGTCGATCAAATGAAAACATAAGGCTTGCCTTTTTTAATATGGTATTTACGTACTGTAATACCTATTAAATATTAAATCAATCGAAATATCTATATTCTATCTATATTTTATATAGGTGCCTTAAACTTATTGACCCCGAAAGGAAGCCAGATGACGGATAATATACAACAGATATATCAGCAACCCCATAGCCCCGGCAAAGCCCATGACCGCCCCTGCCCTGATCACCATATCCCAATCAAGCATAACCCCGAGAATTACAGCAAAAAGACCGCCCAAATGGCCAATAACATTCACCGTCAACAGACGCTCATCCGCCATGGCAGACGTCAGCATGGGCACGCCGCCATTTCCGGAACTATGCATACTGGCCAAAAAGGGAATGATGCGCTGCAAAACCCCCACAAGAAAGGTAAGCAACCAACCAACGATCGCCCCGGCCGCGAATAATATATGGCCGCTTTCAGGCCAATATCCCGCCGCGCCAACGCCGCCCCAAATGACAGAGGCCAGCAACATAACCCAGGAAATGCGGATCAGGATAAAAGGCAGGCCAAGGCGTTTTCGCATTCGGGCCTTATAAACCCGGCTCATCGCAAAAATATAAAGACCCGAGCCGAAAAATATAAACGCAATCCCGACCATAACAAGCCAATCAAGATATATATTTACGCCGATCAAAGTCCCGATCAGTCCGGTTATATTGCCGCCAACAGACCATCGCCCAAGCCCTTCCGGCGGGGCCGGTGACAAAGCGAACATGGGGATAAGAATGTAAGAAAATCCCATGGCAAGCAAAGTCATAAAACCAAAGACAGCTAAAATAAAATGGCTCGTCGCCAAGGCGAAATGATCTGCCATAAAGCCATGCGCGCCATTCACAATCAGGAGAATCCCAAGGCCCAGCAAACCCGCAAGAGACAACATGGCCGCCCAGCAATAGGCCATGATGGCCGCCATATCAGTGACCCCCCATATATTATGGATGATCAGCCCGCAAAATATCAAAAGACCGACCCCCGTCAAGCCAGCCCCCGTTAACATGCCCAAATACCAGCTTGTATACATGGCATAGGTAAGCAGAAAAATACCCGGAATATAAAACCATGATACGAGGCGGCATAGCCAGAACCCCTTGAATGCCTTGCGCGTTGCCACAGAAAGAAGCTGTAATGACGCGCCAATGACGGTCATCGAAAGCACCCCTAATGTTGCCATATGAATAACGCTTAGAATAGGCCCGCCGCCAATAGTATAGCTTGTCAAGTCATCCGCGCTGACAAATAACGCCGCCCAGAACAGCGCGTAGAATATCACCGCAACCGTAAAGAACCGAAAGGGGATAGAGGCCGGCAAAAGACGACCCCCCGCCCCTGATAAAAAATTCGCGCCCATCATATTGGTTCATCTTTCGCTATTCTAATCAATAGCCCGTCATCCTCATCGCGGATAATTTCCGTATGCCACTGTCGGCCAACAAGTTCAGGATAAAGATAGATTGGATCACGGTTGAGCCATACGTTAAAAGCCCCCTCTATTTCCCTATAGTCTGAAATTCCCTCAATCATTTTAAGCACGGCAATCATGGGGTCAGGCGGCGTTAATTTACGCAGATCCATTTCCAGAATACCGTCTCTCCTGACCACTGGAAAGTCCGGTAAATCTGGAAAATCTGGTAACTTCTGCACATCATGCATTTTGAGATATATTTGCCAATGCTGATCGGATCGTTGTACCGCATAATTATCGTACCCTTTACCGGCCAGCAACCGGCGCAGCGGCACGGGATCGAACGGGGCTTCAATAGATAAGATGGCTTCGGGCGACATTTTCTTAACTTGGGATAGAATCTCTGCCAATGGGTCAATGTCCGCCGCCAAGATCGGGCGCACATCAAGAGCAATTATTTGCTCTGGCAGTGCGCCGGAAAGCCAATCGGGGATGGTCGTTTGCTTTATCCTGGGTTTTTCCGCCAATATTAATTCCGCCTCATTCATCGCGTCCCTAACAATAGCTTGAAGGTAGCATAGTAAATTGGTATTGTAATGCGCAAATAAAAAAATAATATTTCAAAAAACCGTTAATATTTCAAAAAAATCAGGGAACATAAGGTTAAATGACTAAAATTGATATTTTTCATGAGGAAACCGGCTTAACCATTCGCAATGCCAAAACAAATGACCTTGCCCGAATTATCGAACTGGATGAAAGCAGTAGCGGCATCAACAAGCCGGACTATTGGCAGGAATCTTTTCGCCGGTTTGGCAGCCTGCAAGACGGGCGATATTTTCTGGTAGCCGAAAAAAACAACGAAATCGAAAAAAACCAGCAAATTGAAAAAAACCGGGAAATCGTCGGCTTCATCATTGGGGAAATTCGCGCGTGGGAGTTTGGCTCGCAGCCCGGCGGCTGGGTTTTTTCCCTTACTGTCGACCCCGGCACGCGCCTAGCCGGTGTGGCAACCGTGATGTTCAACACCATCTGTCAGTGTTTTCGTCAGGCCGGCGTTGACAAGGTTCACACCATGATCGACCGCGATAACATCACCGTTATGGCTTTCTTTCGCAGCCAAGGCATGATGGCGGCCAGCACAATCCCCCTGCAATTAAGCTTGTCCGACATGGATAATGCGGGAGACCTGTCATGAAATTGCAAAGATCCAGCCGCCTTGCGCTTTATTCGGTATTGGAACTGGCCTCGCGGCCAGATGAGCAGCTGTCCGCAGCGGATATTGCGGCAAAATTTGACGTATCACTCAATCATCTGGCCAAAGTTTTGCGGGATCTGGGCCGCGCCAGATTGGTCGAAGCTGTGCGCGGCGCAGGCGGCGGTTATCGTTTCTGCGGTAATGCGCGCCGAACCACACTAAAGGACGTTGTTGAAATTTTTGAACCAATCACACTTCATGATGTCGGTGGATTCGAACCCGGTGATAAAACCGAATTTGGCACATCTCTTGCGGTTGTCCTTGGTGAAATAGACGACATCGCTCTGGCCACATTAGATTCCATCACATTGGAAACCATGCTAAAATTGACCAATCGTCTGCATAAACAGCCCAAAGGATAATATTCTTAATGTCTGACATGCTTGATTACATTGCCGACTATATTGGTGTGAAAAATGGATTATCGGTTAACAATCCGGCCAATAGACAGCATATTACCGCCGTAAAAGATTGCCTGATGGGCTTAGGTTAATATCAGTTGTGAATTAACCCGTAATCTTGCGAATAAGGGCGCGGCCAATGAAACGCATTTTGGTGACAAAATCAAACCGGTCAAGGTTGGCCTTTAACGCCCCGGTGGTAAAACGGGTTTTTTTGCTGTAATCAATATTAACCTCGACGATAACAGGTTGTCCCTTTCCCGCCAAATCAAGGGCGCGGCTCATCTGTTGTTCCACATCACGATCATCTGACATTTTTACGTAAGCCGCCCCGACGGACTCTGCGAAAGGCGCATATTTTAACGTCGGTAGGATAGTGCAGACTTTACGGCTGTAGGGTATCTGCTGTGCCTGTGCGATCTGGCTTAATTCACCGTCGGCAAAGACAAAATAGACCACCCCCAAATTTTCAGAGGCCGCTGTCAATATTTCCATGGCGGTCATGAGAAAGGCCCCGTCACCGACAATTCCAACCACCTGATTTTCACGGTTTTCAAGCTTGGCCGCAATGGCCGCAGGCACGCAGTAGCCCATGCAATTAAAATCCGTCGGCGATATGAAGTGACGCCTCGCCCGTATGGGCATTAATTCGGCGGCAAGAAATGTATGATTGCCATCATCCGTCAAGACAATGGCGTTATCATTCAGGGCCTTATCCAGATGTGAGAAAAAGACACCGGGGTTCACTTTATCACCAGAATCATGAGCCCGCCATTCGGCCTTATATTCCTTTTTCTTTTGGGCAATCAAATCCGCAATATTATTTGTGTCCGCGCGACCTTTTGAATATGACAGCTCATCCGCCAAAGCTGCCAAAGCAGGCGTCGCATCCGCCTCGATACAAATTTCTGCGGCGTAATTTGCCCCCAGAGCCGCTGGATTTATATCAATATGGATGATTTTTTGCCCAATGGGCAGGGAATAGCTGCCGGTGGCAATCTCGCCAAACCTTACGCCAACCGCAAGGATAACATCACAATTTTTAAAGGCTTCTTCTGCGGCGGGCACGGCGGCGATGCCGTATCCCATCCCGGTATGCATGGGGTGGTCATGGGGAAAGGCGGCCAGCCCCTGAAGGCTGGTTGCGACCGGCGCATTAAGCAGGGTTGCTATTTCCATAGAGCTTAAGCGGCCCTTCATGGCCCCCCAGCCCAGAAAAATCCCCGGCTGCTTGGCCTTCAGCAGTAATTCCGCAGCGGCTTTGATGTCATCCACTGGTAAAGGCTTTTTGCATCGTTGCAGAGGCTTTGGCTGCGGAATTTCCGAGACGGTGCCTTTTGTGAATTGGATATTGACGGGAATTTCCACATATACCGGCCCCGGTTCGCCGGACATGGCACATTCATAGGCCTCGAATATTGTCGGCATGACCTGTTCATGGGTTTCAATTTTAAAGGTTTTTTTGGTCAACGGTGCCATCAATGCCTGCATATCCATATCATGCAATTGATATTTATGGCCCGTATCTGTGCGCACGCCGCCCGACACCACAAGCATGGGAATACCGTCAAGAAAAGCCTCACCAATACCGCTCATAGCATGGGTCAAGCCCGCCGCGGGCACCACCACCAAAACGCCGATCTGGTCAGAAGTCCGGCTTACCGCATCTGCCATGAATGATGCCCCGCCTTCATGGGTAACCAGCATAGGCCGAATCTGATTTGACAGATTTAATTCATCATATATTTCCGTGGTGTGAACCCCGGGAATACCAAAAGTGTGACGTACCCCCAAGGCTTCCAAGGCATTCCTGAATAACCAAGCGCCGGTTTTTTTCATATTTTATCTCAATTTAAAAAAATTCAAACTTTACAATATCTTTAAAACATCTTCCGGGGGCCGGCCAATGGCCGCTTTGCCGCCGCAAACCACGATGGGGCGTTCGATCAGACGGGGAAAATTAACCATAGCCTGTATTAATTGCCCTCGGCTTAAATTTTCATCAGCCAAATTATTTTCGGCATATTCCGGCTCAGCGCGGCGCATCAACTGCCGTGGTTCTCTGCCCAGCATGTCCAATATATCTGATAAAACTTCCGCCGTGGGCGCGTCTTTTAGATAGGCAACAACCGTTGGCGTAATACCCTTTCCCTGCAACAATGCCAGCGTTTGCCGCGATTTACTGCATTTTGGATTATGATAAATAGTTACGGTCATTTTAGTCCTCTCTATATCTTATATAGTCATTTATGGTCAGCGCCAACAGCATCTTTAAGGGATGTAAAACCCTCTTCTTTAAGGGCCTCGGTCAATTCCAGTTTAATTTTGCGCACAAGTCCCGGCCCTTGAAACACCATGGCGCTATAGAGCTGAACCAAGGAGGCTCCTGCCCTAATTTTTCGGTAGGCATCCCGGCCGCTGGCAATGCCGCCAACGCCAATCAACGGAATTCTCCCTTCGGTCAGGCGGTATATGTCCGACAAACGCGATGTAGATAACTCAAAAAGAGGGGCGCCGCTTAAACCGCCAGCTTCCCCGGAAAACTTTGACTTCAAAGACTCTTTTAAAGCCACGGTCGTATTGCTGACGATCAACCCGTCAATATTATGCTTTAAGGCTATATCAGCAATATCTTTTAGCCCGGCGGGATCAAGATCAGGCGCAATTTTAACAAGCAATGGCGGCTTGACGCGGGCGGGAGAAAATTCTTCGCGCGCCGCCACAAGGCGGGTCAGTAATTCATCCAGCGCATCTCGCCCCTGCAATCCGCGAAGTCCCGGCGTATTGGGCGATGATATATTGATGGTAAAATAATTGGCCATACCGAGCAAACGCTTCAAACAGGTCACATAATCCCCAATCGGATCCGCGCTGTCCTTATTGGCCCCGATATTGGCCCCGACAATACCGCATTTACCCAAACCGTCTCGCCGTATCAGGTTTTTTGCATAGACGTCCAACCCCAGATTATTAAACCCCATGCGATTGATAACCGCTTGATCTTCTGTCAATCGGAAAAGACGGGGTTTGGGATTACCTGCCTGCGGCTTTGGGGTTACGGTGCCTGTTTCGACAAAGCCAAAACCCTGTGCAAGCATGGCGCAAGGCACCTCGGCATTTTTGTCAAATCCGGCAGCAAGCCCCACAGGATTGGGGAAGTCCATATCCCATAATTGCGTTGATAATATATCATCATCCCGCTGATGATCCGCCGAAACCAAACCATGTTTCAGGCCAAACAAGGCAAGCCCGTGGGCTTGTTCCGGCGATAGTGCAAACAACAGCGGTTTCGTTAAATTATACAACCCCATAATACCCTCAATAGTCTATTATATGTTCATTGGTATCGCTCAGGCGAACAGGATATTGCGCCTGAACTGCAGAAGGTGATAACGCCTCATACAGATGCGGGTATTTATCAGCGCCCACCCTACCTTCATACTTTAATTTCAAAGGATTGAGAAGAGAAACATCTATGGCCAGCAGCAAGAGGTCTGCTTGCCCTGAAAAATATTTTGCCAAAACTCTCTTAATTTGCTTCTGCGTGGAAAAGTGAATGAACCCATCACGTTTATCATCTACAGAGCCCTCATAAACACCTGCATCGAGCGCGTCAGCCCATTCTTTTTTGGTGCAGATTTTATAGACCGTATCCCTCAAAATATATTCCGCTTCTTACGAGTCATATTACCATAAATAAAATAAGGCGCGTACCATTCAAAGTACGCACCTGTTTTTAATAGCCTCATGCCTGATGACATATCTTCTTATTTACCGGAAAAGGACTTACCAAGCACTTTAACCATCTCGAAAACTTTTTTACGAACGGCGGGATCCTGAATTTTATAATATGCCCTGACAAGTTCGAGCGTCTCCCGGCGGGACAATTGCCCAACCTCAAAAGACTGCCCCCCGCTTTCGGACATACCTGCAGCTTTTTCAGTAATTTCTGTTGGCATGTCATCAAAGAAAAAGGACACGGGAACATCAAGAATTTGTGATAACTGATAAAGGCGGCTAGAGCCAATCCGGTTGGCGCCGCGTTCATATTTCTGAATTTGCTGAAAGGTCAGGCTCAGGGCTTTACCCAGTTTATCCTGACTGTAACCCAATAATGTTCTGCGCAAACGTACGCGTGAGCCAACATGGACGTCAACAGGTTCTGGTTTTGACTTAATCATATTTAATTCCAACTATTTAATTACTCAATACACACTTAAATTAACGAGCCCCAGAATTACTCACATACAGTTAGAGACGAAACCTTATAAGGTCAAGCTTTATCTTATGCACGAGTAGTCCATTGCCTCTGGAATAATATGCTTAATCCATACAACAGTAACATAAAAATGAAGAATATCCAATTACTTTTTTGAGAATATAATGTAAGCCCCTCCCGCTTAACGGGTAACTGAGAAATTATAACGCCGCGTTTGTTTAATTCCAAGCTCTTGATTACTCTGCCATAGGCATCAATTACTGCCGAAACGCCCGTGCCCGCCGACCGGATAATAGGCAAGCCTTCCTCAATGGCGCGAACGCGGGTTTGCAGTAAATGTTGATAGGGGCCATTAAAAGATCCGTACCACGCATCATTGGTAACATTCAACAACCAATCCGGCCTGTTGCTTTGATCAACGACAGCCCCCGGAAAGATAATTTCATAACAGATCAAGACGCCGAATGATGGCCCGGAACTCTCATGAAACGTCTGCAGCCCCGCCCCCTTACTATAAGAGAAGCCCTCAACAAGCATACCGAGGCCTAAAAAGGAGAGTGAATTTTTCATAAGATCCGGCGTATATTCGCCAAAGGGCACAAGGTGATGCTTATCGTAGATATGATTTACGTTACCCAAATGGTCAAAAACGGCAAAGGAATTCCATGCCTGAAGCTCCGGCTGCCGTTTAATGCGCGGAAAGCCTGTCATCAATACCGCACCCTCATTCAACATATCCGCAATTAGGTATCGGCGAGAAGGCTCGATATCCAGAAAATATGCCACTGCAGTTTCCGGCCATATAACATGAGTTATGCCTTGTTTCGGCGGACTTTTGCTCATTTCAAGATATTTGATGAAATTATCGGATTTTTTGGCCCTGTCCCATTTATCCTTCTGATTGATATTGGCCTGAATTATTTTCAGTTTCACATCATCATGAAAAACTGTCGGTTCCGACAGCTGAACCATGCCATATGTCACCATACCGCCAATGATCAGAACGCCCGCAAAAATCACGGCCAAAATTGATTTTTTCAGCATTACCCGCGCCGTTGACATTTGGATAAGAAGATAAGGCACGCAGGCTAAAAATATGGTCAAGAGCCCAAGGCCATATATGCCCCATATGGCGCTTGATTGCAGCATAATGTCCGAGAAACCCCATGTATAGCCCGAAAGATTCCACGGAAATCCCGTGAAGAGATGCCCCCTCAGCCATTCTGCCAAATTCCAGAAAACCACAAAGGACAGGACAATAGGCAGGCAATTTTTTTGCAGGTTTTTATGTCTGAACAACCGCCAAAGAAGCCCCGTTACCAGCCCGGCATAAAGAGCCAATATGGCGGCAAGAGCGCCGACAGCAAAATAGCCAACCCATGCCGGAAAACGATCATCAACCTCAAACGCGGAGGCAATCCATATTGTTCCCACAAAAAACTGGCCAAAACCAAACAACCAACCAAAAGAAAAAGCATCAGAGAAGCGGGTACTTTTAAACAAAACCAGTAACAGAAGAGGATAACTTATTGCCAGCAAGGGGAATAAATAAAATGGCGCGAATGAGAAACCCGACATAGCTCCTGCCAATAAAACAAGGCACAT
Source organism: Alphaproteobacteria bacterium (assembly GCA_024280095.1). Classification (GTDB taxonomy): domain Bacteria; phylum Pseudomonadota; class Alphaproteobacteria; order Sphingomonadales; family Emcibacteraceae; genus Paremcibacter. The sequence goes on from JAJRQU010000158.1 coordinate 20,823, forward strand.
TCTTTGAAGGTCTGAGAGATGTTCAAGCCAATCAAGTAATATTTGAGTTATTTTCCCCTTATCCATTGTGACTATTGTACGGTCTGTTTTGATTTATCATCAGATAAAACCGTGTTTTTTTCCATATCCTTAATTAAAGACTGGGTCAAATCCTGACGCTTGATCAGCACCGTCTTAATGCTGCGGGCATCACCGGCCAATATTTCATAATTCAGGCCATTTTTATCTTTGATTATTTCACCAACCTTTGGGATATATCCGGCAATCGTGAATAATAACCCCCCCAGGGTGTCCACATCATCGTCCTGATCATCCGGCAAAAGATCAAGGCCAAGAAAGCCTTCTAGTGCCTCAATGGAAAGCCGCGCGTCGGCGACAAGATCACCGCCCTGCAATTCCCGCAGGAGCTCTTCTTCGGCCTCATCATGCTCATCTTCGATATCACCGACAATCTGCTCTACAAGGTCCTCAATAGTTAAAAGACCATCCGTGCCGCCATATTCATCCACCACGACCGCCATATGAATATGAGTTGCCTGCATCTTGGTCAGCAGGTCGAACAGTTTCATTGAGGGCGGTACAAATAATATGGGCCGTTGTATGGACCGTAAAGCTGTTGCCTCCAAATCATCCGCATTGTTGCCAGCCTTACTTGAGGCCAACTCTCGAAAGGCATCTTTGATATGCACCATGGCAATCACTTCATCCAGAGTTTCACGATAAACCGGCAGGCGGGAAGTCGTTCCCTTGATAAAGACATCCATAACCTCTTCAAAGCTTGCAGAGGCATCGATCGCAATAATATCTGTTCTCGGCACCATGATATCATCCACGCGCTTATTCCTGAAGGCGAGCGTGTTGGTGATGATTGAGCGCTCTTCTTCGCCAAAAGATGATTGCTCATTCTCCAGCTCATCAATAACATCTTCCAGGCTTTCTTTAAGCGTATCGTCACCGCCCTTATTTGAAATAAGGCCGGGTATCAAAGCCACGCAAAGACCTTTAAACCAAGTTAAAAAACCCGCCTTCTCTTGCGAAGGAGGTTCATCGCCTATGATATTTTCGACAGCTTTTTCTTCTACTGCGTTATTTTCTACTGAATTATTTTCTGTATTCATGACCCTCTGACCAAATTAATTATTAAGTTCAATTGTCTCAATCCCGATAAGGATCGTCAATAGATAGTTTCAAAAGAAGTTCTTTTTCCAGAGTTTCCATTCCCTGAGCCTCTATATCCACCGCATGATCATATCCCAAAAGATGCAATATTCCATGAATGAATAAATGGCAAAAATGATCAGAAAAACTTTTACCCTGCGCTGAAGCCTCGCCTCTTATAGTTTCAAAAGCAAAAATAATATCCCCGAGCACCACAGGATATTCAGGAATTTCACAATCCGGTCTTTGATAGTTTTGAATATCATCATTAGACAATGAGGGGAATGACAAAACATTTGTTGCCTTGTCCTTACCGCGATATTCCTTGTTGAGTCGGCGAATATTCTGATCATCCGTCAAAAGAATACTTAATTCAAGATGAGGAATATCTTTGAAAAATTCAGCCTCCGGCACCAATTTTATGATCTGCTCGAAACAGAATTCCACAAGCCTTTTATATTCTGGACAATATTCCGCCCATAGCTCAGATTGACGGTTTATATCAATATCGATATTTTCCGGAATCATTTTTTGCTTTGTCTCGCTTCTGCAAGATCATAGGCCCGAACAATATCCCCCACCAAGGGGTGACGCACCACATCATCCGCGTTAAATTGGATGAAGGAAATATCGTCGATCCCCTTCAAAACCTTCAGGGCATGATATAGTCCGGACGGCGTGCCGTTGGGCAAATCCACCTGTGAGGGATCGCCGCAAACCACCATCCGGCAATTTTCGCCAAAACGGGTCAGAAACATTTTCATCTGCATCGGGCTGGTATTCTGCGCCTCATCCAAAATAACAAAGGCATTAGAAAGGGTTCTGCCTCGCATAAAAGCAAGGGGGGCTACTTCAATATCACCATTCTCCAGCCTTTTTTCCGTCTGTTCCATGGAAATCATTTGGCCAAGCGCATCATAAAGCGGCCTTAGATAAGGATCAACTTTTTCACGCATATTGCCCGGCAGGAAACCCAGCTTCTCACCGGCTTCCACCGCAGGCCGCGTCAAAACAATCCGTTCAACCTTGCCTTCCAAAAGACAGGATACCGCCATGGCCACCGCAAGAAACGTCTTGCCCGTCCCCGCAGGGCCAAGCCCGAAAGTCATATTACTTTCGCGCAAGGCTTGAATATAGCGGGCCTGGTTCTTCGATCTCGGCGATATTATCGCATTTCGCGTACGGATTCGGTTTTCCTTGTTGGCAAAGTCCTTGCGTTCGAAAATGGCCGCTTTTTTGGGGGCATCAAGGAAATCAGCCATGCGGATAGCGCCATCAACATCAGCCATGGCAAGCCTGCCGCCTTGTTCCAGACCTTCATGAAGGCCCGCGATGATCTGTCTGGCCGTCTCTCGGGCATGCTTAGTCCCTTCAATGGCCAGAATATTACCCTTGACCGTGAAGCTCGCGCCAATTTTTTGTTCTATCCGCGCAAGGTGGCAATTATGTTCGCCGTACAGATCAGGCAGATATTCATTATCCTCAAATTCAAGGATGATTGTCTTTAATGTCGTCATTTAGGTCGCAAACTCACCTTTCAAACTGCGGGGCCCCGCGCTTATAATTTTCATATCCACCATCTGGCCAAAATACGACTCAACGGTCGCTTTATCACCCACATCCACATGGACGGCCTGCATATAAGGGCTTCGCCCGACAAGATGTGTGTCCTGCTTGCCCGTCCGCTCAAGGAGTACAGACATTACCTTGCCAACGCTTTTATCATTAAAGGCTCGTTGCTGGTGATTAAGTGCCTCCTGAAGCTCGGCAAGACGTTCCGATTTAACATGTTCTTCGACCTGATGTTCCCAGCCTGCGGCGGGCGTACCGGGCCGTTCACTATACATGAAAGAATAGGCCTGCGCATAATCAACCTCTTTGACCAGTTTCATGGTCGCCTGAAAATCCGCATCTGTCTCCCCCGGGAAACCGACAATAAAATCACCGGACAGGGCAATATCGGGACGCACGGCCCGAATGGAGTCAATGGTTTTCATATAGGAAGCAATCGTATGATGCCGATTCATAGCCTTGACAATTTTATCGGATCCCGACTGTACCGGCAAATGCAAATAAGGCATGCATTGCGCGACCTCTCCATGGATTGCGATCAGTTCATCGGTCATATCATGGGGATGAGATGTGGTGTATCTGATCCGCTTAAAGTCCGTTACATCGGCCAAATGCCGGATCAGGCGGGCCAATGACCATTCTACATTTTCGCGGCTCATCCCGTGATAGGCGTTAACATTCTGCCCAAGCAGGGTCACTTCCAACACGCCCGCCTCATTTAATTTCCGGGCATCCGTCATAACATCTTCAAATGACCGCGAGAATTCACCGCCCCGCGTATAGGGGACGACGCAATAGGTGCAAAATTTATCGCAGCCTTCCTGCACAGTTAAAAACGCGGTTTTTTTCGGAGCAATGGCCTTTTTGGACAGGCTTTCAAATTTTTCGCTGACGACAAGATCCGTATCCACGATACGGGGACGTCCGCCAGTTTTCTTGATTTTATTGGCTTGATTGGTCATTTCAGGCAGGCGGTGATAGGTTTGCGGCCCAAAAACCATATCCACTGTCGGGGCGCGCCGCTGAATCTCAGCGCCCTCTGCCTGCGCCACACAACCACCAACCGCAAGGATGGATTTTTTACTTTCCCGGCCTGAAGCCTCCGCTTTTTTGGCTTGTTTTTCCTTCATTACGCGCAGGCGGCCAATATCAGAATATACTTTTTCTGCGGCCTTCTCCCGAATATGACATGTATTCAATATAACAAGATCCGCGTCATCCGGGGCATCCGTTACCTCATACCCTTCATGCCCCATGACATCGACCATACGTTCTGTATCATAGACATTCATCTGGCAACCATATGTTTTGATATATAATTTTTTAGGGGGCAAACTCATTAATATATTCCATTCCGCATCAGTTAAATTTTCCCCGAAGAGAACTTAATAATCGGTTTTCAATGGTTCGCTGACAATATGCGGATAATTCTTTGCGGGTTTTAAACAGGTTACGGGAAACAGGTTCGTGGAAATGCACTTCCACTTCCACTTTCAATAAATTCAGCACGCCTCTTAAATGCGCCCCCATTTCAAGGTCACCGTACCATGCAACATTGGGCCGGTTAGCCCGGATGGTCGGCATATTATTGATCCTTTTATACACCACCGTTACCGGCTGCACCATCAATTCCTGAAGCTGCCCATGTTCATCGGGCTGTAAATGCATGGCTGTTTCTGTAACGCCAAATAATGAACTTTTAAAGGGCAATACCCTGCCGCCATCAGATGTCGTACCTTCGGGAAACAAGATCAGATTATCCCCATTATGCATTCTATCCTGCATTTCCTTTCTTTGTTCCACAACATCCGATCGGCGCCCTCTATCAATAAAAATTGTCCGTTGAAGTGAGGATAAATACCCTAATATAGGCCAGTCAATCATTTCTTTCTTGGCAATGAAGCAACCTTTTATAATATGGCCTAAAACGATAATATCAATCCATGACACATGATTACATACGAATAAAGTTGGGGGCCCCTCTAACGGTTCGCCAACCTTGCTTACTTTAATATTCAAAGAAAAACAAATCGACCGGTGAACCAGATGCGGCCATGCCTTATAGCCCGGAAATTTTAATTTCTTGAAAATAATGGTCGGCGGCAACAATATAGCAAAAAAAACAAGCGTCTTGAGTATTCTGTAATATTCTCTCATATGTTTTTTTATTTTCTGCCTTTATAAAATTTATACGACCAATAACCCAATATCTTATAATAAAAGGTTTGGGCATTGTCATAGAAGATATGCAAGGACTTTGCAATTACCGAATGGCATCACCTGATCTTCACACCATATAGCTCCATACGGTGATCCACCAGCTTATAGCCATGCTTTTCGGCAATCTTCTTCTGAAGCTCTTCTATTTCCTTGTCATGAAATTCAATGACTTCGCCGCCTTCAATATCGATCAAATGATCGTGGTGCATTTCGCTCACCAATTCAAATCTGGCCCTGTTTTCTCCGCTTTCCACACGAAAATCATGGCGTTCCAGAATTCCGGCTTCTTCAAAAAGACGTACCGTACGATAAACGGTTGCAATGCTGATGCGGGAATCAATATCGGTGGCACGCCGATAGACCTCTTCCACATCAGGATGATCATTCGCATTCGAAAGAACCTTGGCGATTACCCGGCGCTGGTCCGTCATCCGCATGCCCTTTGCAATGCACATCTGTTCAATCTCTGACGACATATTATATTACCCTGTTAACTTCTTAATATTTTTCCCAACTATACACATTATCCCTTTTGATTCCAAATTTTTTCATGGCTGGCGGGAAATGAATAGAAGAAGTCTATTGTCCCCCGTCATAATAAAATGGGCAAATTTTAGCATTTACCGATTGGAAGCACTAACTCATTCCTTATTTCAATTTAAGCAACTTTCTTTCTATGCAGCAAGCGCGGGTATTTCACCATATCTTTCTTTATTATTTGGCTGGAATAATACAAAAAGACTATTGACAAGACATGTTACTATAAAGTTTATTTATTCATCAACATGATTACTATAGATATGCATAATTACTACTAAGTCAGGGGTTTTTTTGGGGTTATTTCGTAAAGAAGTACTAAACGAAAAGAAAAAATTACATGGGGACGTAATTCTGGTACAGCCTATTTCGTTTTTTATTCTTTCCCTTCTTTTAACCAGTTTTGTCGCAGGTGCGGTGTTCCTTTTATTATGGGGAAGCTATGCCCGGACGGAAGCTGTACCTGGGTATCTGGTCCCGACAAAAGGCTTTATTAAAATATTTCCATATCGCGGCGGTGTGGTTTCTAAAACGTATGTTGGTCAAGGAGAATATGTTTCAAAGGGAGATAATCTGGCCTTCCTTAAGGTCGCTTTGGCTACCTCTGGCGGTAATACTCCAGAGGCAATTTCGCTCACGTTTGTGACTAAACAGCAGGAATCTATCAAAGATCAATTGCATCTCGAAGAAGCGACATTGGTCCTGAATATTAGTAAAATACAATCAGAAAGGGCAGCACGAAAAATAGAACTTGACGCTCTGACGGGACAATTGGATGCGCAGACTACAATAACAAAACTTTCCAAAAATAGCTTTGAGGACGCACAATCTCTCCAGAAAACAGGGAGCATTAGCCGAAGTGATGCCGAACAACGTCAGAAGGAATATCTCGGGAACCTTCGCCAGAAACAAGTTCTAAAACAAGAAATCGCATCACTTCATTCAAGGATTGAGCAATTAGGCTATCAACTCAAACAAGCCCCGATTACCAGAGCGCAGCGTGTTGCTGAATTACAAAGCCAAATAGCTGACCTTGCTCAAAGACAAGCCGAACTGGAGGGTCGGGAGGGTTATCTTCTAAAAGCGCCTATCTCAGGAACTGTCACTGCCCTAAATCTTCACGTCGGGCGGGCGGTTGATATCCGTGTTCCTCTGCTTGCGATCATACCAGAAGGAAGTGAACTGGAAGCTGAACTCTTCGTTCCCTCGAGGGCTATTGGGTTTATAGCGGTTGGCCAAGAGGTCAGATTGCTTTTTGATGCATTTCCTTATCAGCGTTTCGGGTCGTTCCCTGCTAAAATAGAAATCGTATCCGGTGCTGTTATGGCACCGGAGGAAGCTGGTTCTCCTTTCACACTAAATGAGCCTACTTACAAAGTCTCAGCCAGATTAGCTGATCAATTCCTATCCATTGCGAATAAGAAAATTATATTACAAACGGGTATGAAACTGACAGGCAACATTGTTCTTGAGCGAAGAAGTTTTATGGATTGGATTCTTGAACCCATCCGTGCCGTAAGGAGACGGTCAGA
>JAJRQU010000159.1 GCA_024280095.1 Alphaproteobacteria bacterium
AGTAGACAATATTTTAAAAGTTTGAGGAAAACGCGTATGCCTGAAGTTATATTTAACGGCCCGGACGGGCGCCTTGAGGGTCGTTATCAAGAAGGCGAAGGCGACAATCCTCCCATTGCCTTGATTTTGCATTCAGACCCACAATTTGGCAGCAATATGAACCATAAGGTTTGTTATTACCTCTATCATTCCTTCAAACGCCGGGGGTTTTCCGTCTTGCGGTTTAATTTTCGGGGCGTTGGCCGAAGTCAGGGGACTTTTGATGATGGCGTTGGTGAGTTAAGCGATGCCGCTGCGGCGTTAGACTGGCTACAGTCTCATAATCGTGATGCGCCCAGCTGTTGGGTCGCCGGTTATTCCTTTGGGGCATGGATCAGCATGCAGCTTCTTATGCGCCGTCCTGAAATTCAGGGGTTTTTATCTGTGTCTCCGCCGGCTAACTTATATGATTTCAGTTTCCTTGCGCCCTGCCCGGCTTCGGGTCAGATCATACAAGGGACGGCGGATACCGTTGTGTCCGAGGCTTCGGTGCAAAGGTTTGTTGACAAGCTCAAAACACAGAAAAGTATTGATATTCAATATGAAAGAATTGAGGGTGCCGATCATTTATATGTGGATTATCACGCCCCGCTGGTACAGGAAATCGATAAATATCTGACGGCACGTTTAGGCTATTAATCTTTTTGGGGCCTGTATAATTGAGGCCTGTATAATTTTCCTCCGGTGGAGGGCTGATGAATGCCGGTTGTTTCCGGAAATGTTATGGGCAGGTATAAGAGATGACGGCAGGCCAGGAAAGCAAAGGCTTCTGCTTCCAATGCATCACCGCACCAGCCAAGTTTTTCAACGGAATCAACGGGTATACCCCCCTCTTTAAGTTTCGACATTAACGTCTTATTATGCCGCCCGCCCCCGCATATATAAATATATTCTGGTTTTTGCGGGCAATGTTCAAGGGCGATTTGGATTGTTTTTACGGTAAAATCCAATAAAGTGGCGGCCCCGTCTTCAAGTGACAAGCTCTCTAGCCCCATGACGCTAAAGCCCAGACGATCAAGTGATTTTGGCGGCGGCTGGGTGAAATATTCATTTCCCAGCCATTTTGTGACCAGAACATGATCAATCTTTCCTTTTGCCGCCAGCGCGCCGTCAATATCCATGGGCTCACCTGTATGTTTTTTGACCCAGTCATCTATGAACGCATTACCCGGCCCCGTATCAAACGCCAGCATTTTCCGCTCTGCATCATTATGGAGCCATGTAATATTGCTCACCCCGCCAATATTTATAAGGGCGATGGGCCATTTCACGCCGTGGCCTTGATCCACGCGGGCTTTAATGAGCGCCTGATGGTAAATTGGCACAAGCGGCGCCCCCTGCCCGCCGTTTTCCACATCATGCCGCCTGAAATCATTCACGACGGCTATATTCACCATATTTGCCAGAAGCTGACCATCCCCGATCTGCCAGCTCCAGCCCTGATCCGGTCGATGCAGCAAGGTCTGACCATGAAAACCCACCACATCAATATCTTTTGGATTCAGGTTATTTTCCGATAAAATTTTCCTGACAGCCTCTGCATGAATATTGGTGAGTTTTGTCTCCAACTGGTTCAGCTTTTCATTCTGCAAAACAGAATTCCCAAGCCGTTGTGCTTCTTTCATGGCACCGGCAATGTCGCGGCGCATGTCCGGTGAATATGGTAAATGAACCATCTTGCCAACGGCCTTTGCGGTATGAGCATCACTGTTAATCAAGGCACAATCCACCCCGTCCATGGATGTTCCGCTCATTAATCCGATAGCCAGAAATTGTTTCTTAGAAAAATTCACTTTAAATTTCCATTTTTTAATCTGTAAAGTTATGCTACATGATGCGCCATAATACTGCATCTGTTTATTAAAAAAGAAATCAAAATGACAAACGATATTGATAATTTCACCCCTAATTCCGGCTTTCTTAAAATGATGAAAGATCGGGGGTATATTCACCAATGTACGGACCTTGAGGCATTGGATCAGAAACTATCCAAAAATGTTGTTGCGGCCTATATCGGCTTTGATTGTACGGCCACAAGCCTGCATGTGGGATCATTGGTGCAGATTATGATGTTGAGAAATTTACAAAAAAACGGCCATAAGCCCATTGTTCTTATGGGCGGGGGGACAACCCGCATCGGCGATCCTACGGGGCGGGACGAAACCCGGAAAATGCTGACCGATGAAGATATAAACACCAATATGGACGGTATTCGCACCATATTTGAAAAATACCTGACCTTCGGAGATGGGCCAACGGACGCCGTGATGGTCAATAATGCCGACTGGCTTGAAAAGTTAAGCTATATTGATTTTCTGCGTGATATGGGCCCCCATTTCACCATTAACCGCATGTTGACATTCGATAGTGTTAAGCTGAGGCTTGAACGTGAACAACCCATGACCTTCCTTGAATTCAATTATATGATACTTCAGGCCTATGATTATCTGGAATTGGGCCGCAAATATGATTGCAGTTTGCAAATGGGCGGTTCGGATCAATGGGGTAATATTATCAACGGCGTTGAATTAAACAGGCGCGTAGACCGCAATGAAGTTTACGGCTTAACAACCCCGCTCGTCACCCTTGCAAACGGCCAGAAAATGGGCAAAAGCATGAGCGGCGCGGTGTGGTTAAATGATGATATGCTCTCATCATATGAATTTTGGCAATTTTGGCGAAATACAGCGGACGGCGATGTGGGCAGATTTCTGCGGTTATTCACAGAATTGCCATTGGCAGAGATAGAACGCCTCGAAAGCCTCGAAGGTTCCGAGATTAACGAGGCCAAGAAAATACTGGCCAACGCAGCAACAGGGTTATGCCACGGCGCCGCTGCGGCCCAAAATGCCTCAGAGATTGCGCGGCAGGCCTTTGAGCAGAAATCGTTATCTGCTGACCTTCCTACTGTGCAAGTGGCCAAAACTGATCTTGAAACAGGTATTCAGGTGAGCGATCTATATGTAACGGCGGGATTGACCCAATCAAAAGGCGAAGCCCGCAGGTTGATCAAGCAAGGCGGCGCAAAGATTAATGACGAAAAAATTTCTGATGGTGAGCTTCTGATTACATTGGCTCAGCTGAATTCTGAAGGCACCATTAAATTGTCTGCTGGCAAGAAAAAGCATGTTCTGATCAAACCAGAATGATATCTTATATGGGATATCATTCTGGTTTCGGTTCTGGCTTGGTTTCTAGCTTGGTTTCTGGCTGTTTTCCGGAAGTGTTTTCTGTATTTGGTATTATTTTCTGCATTTCCTCAGCTTGTTCGCGAAGCGTCTTTTTCTTACCGCCAATCGCCGTGAAAATCTTTCGGAAAATACCCGGTGCAAGAACCGCTAAGGGATTGATATTAATCTCCGGATTATCGAGCGGGCCGCTAATGGTATAGGTTGCGGAGAATATTCCTTCCCCTTTCCCCCCCGTCAGAATGGTTCCTATGAGCGGAATATTACCCAATAATGAATTGATGCCGTAAGCCGGAACGAGAGTGCCGGATATATTCATTTCATCATAAACCTGATCGATTACGCCCTCTATCGTCATGCCAAGCATGGGGCCGCGCGCGCGGGCATCACTGATTTCCATAACACCATTTGATGTTCGAAAAATCATATCAAAATTACTAAAAGAAAGTCCGCCTTTATTCAATTCCTCCCGTGCCTTTATAAACTTTTTTTCATCCAGAAGCTTGGAGAAACCAGGGGATTCAATAACTTTAAATTTTGTAATTTTTGCCTGTCCCCCAAGGGAAATACCATGCTCATGCTTTACCATATCAGCGTTGAGTGCCATATCCCCGCCAACGCCAAGGTTAAATACCCCCAATCCCCGCAATGCTTCCCCCGCGTCATCACTATTAAATTGTAATTTACGATTGTCGCCTTCGGGGGCAACATTGACCATCACACTTTTATTTTCGGGAAGTTTGCCTTTAAGGTCAACATGCGTAAAATCTTGTTTTCGATAGGTGGCCGATAATATTACCTTGGTAATTCTGACATTGTTTTTTGCCAGAAGGTCATCTATTTCGGCATCCACATTAAAATCTGGCAAGGAGACTTTTTCCTCATCATCATCCGCAGACATTATAATATCTATAAGCGAGGCGGCATTAAATGCCTTTCCGGAGATTGTAGATATATAGTATTTTTTTTCTGTATCCCATTCCATCAGCATTTTAATATCGGTATCCGGCATGATAAGACTTGGAATAGAAAAGCGGGTAACCATATCGTCAACCATATCCAGTTCCAGATTGGCTACAAGGCTTTCGCTTTGCAGAAGAATATTGGATATTTTCAGGTGGCCATCGCCCTTAAATGTTAAGTCAAAGTCAACATGGCCTGCTTTGCCTTTTGGCTTTTCCCATCCAATCGGATCAAAATTGCTGAGGCTATTGATCAGGTTAAACTGGCCATTTCCCTTCTTGATGGCGCCGCCTTTACCATAAAGGGTTAAATCAATTTCTACGGGCCCATCAATATAAGGGTCAAAAGGTAAATGCAATTGTTCCCATTGCGCGCCCTCTATGAAACCATTGATGATGTATTTTGTCGGATAATCTTCGCTGTCGCCAAAATTCTCCAGCCAGTTTGCCGTAAACGCCACACCATTCAGGATAATATTCCCTTCGGCGGTAATCCCGTCACCATTAACGAATAACTGCAAATCACCATCGTTAATGCCAAGGCTGTCATTGAGTTTGGGAATGGAGAGCTGGTGAATATCAGCCTTTACATCGAATATCACATCTTTGAGCCGGACTTTTTTAAGAAGAGGAAAGCTCAATGACAGCTCGGCCTTGGCTTGTCCCGTGATACTGCCTTGCTTAATGCCATATTTTGATGGATAACCCAGTGGTTTATGGTCAATAACGCGCAAAATTTCCTCAAGACTTCCTTCAAGCTCAAGGGTAATATCTGCGATCCCCTTGCCTTTAATATGAATGTCTGAAAATAAAAGATCAGCCTTATTGATGGTCAGCTGTTCAATATGTCCCCCTGCGGCTTTCAGATGGAAACTTTGTAAATTAAGCTCTGCCTGCCCAGACATGCCGGTTAAAATGGGCATGGGGCGCAGGTAATGAGCACTGATATTCTTGAAGTCAAACTTGAAGGTTACGCTATCCGCCGGCAAAGTGGCCTTGCGGTTTGGTTGCCCTGAGGTAATATCGCCGGCAGGCGGTTCAATTTTTTGTGGGTTTGGCCACATTTCCGGCTTTATATAAACATTCAGTTTGCCCTTGGGCACGGTTCCCGCATCAATATTCTTTGCAATCCAGCTATAAGCGCCTTTGCCGAATTGTCCCGGCCAATATGTTTTTAAATCGGCGAAAGGTAAATCTGTAATATCTGCCTTGATCGCAATGCCGGGCCTGTCTGTTGGTCCATATAATATGCCAGAACCACTGACATAAGTCTGGCCAAGTCTAAGGGAAATTTCTTCCAAAAAAATTGTATCTTCACTTTTGCTTACATAACCACTCAAAGCCGCCGATGTGATTTCCAGTGGCTCAGGGTATATCTCAGTCGGGTTGATGGTTCCTTTATCAAGGGAGATGTTAAACGTCATAACAGGAATCTTGAAATTACGATCGATCGTAAAGTCAATTTTCCCCTTTGCCGGAATATCAAGGTTTGATAGGCCGGATAGAGCTTCAACTTTCCCCACCAGTGCAGCGGGCCGCAATTCGGAGAAATGTAAGCTGGTGACGACTTCCTTCTTGGCATTATCAAAAACGAGTGAAACATCAATTGGCATAGCATTGCTTTGTGACATTTCAATATCGCCGAGCAGCCGAACGTTTAACCCAAAACTGGTTCTGCGTAAATTAAGATGGGCTTCCGGTATCTGCCATATCTGCCCGGACAACTGATCTGTGAGTGTTATTTTTGTACCCAGCAAGGAAAATTGGCCGAGATATCCTGTGGCAACAGAGGACTTTGGGGGAGAAAGCAGTTCCTGGGCAATTTTAAAAGGCAAGCTTTCCGAATTCTGAAGCTCTTCTATGAAAGCCTCAAGCTTTTCCATGAAGGGCCTATTGTCTGTGGATGTCCAGACATCCGGACCAAGTGTGTAATCAATGGATAATCCAAAAATTTCAACATCAGTGGGCGCGAGCAAGCCTCTCATCATAGCAAGGCCACTGAAACGCATGCCGGCTTCGGGGATATTCAGGGTGAAATCAGTTTTTTGATCAATGATCTCAACCTCATAAAAGGTAACCTGAAGCCCGCTTGTCCGGCCATAGTTCGGGCCATCTTTTTTACGCCAAACCAATACGGCATCACGAAAGTCAAGGCTGACGCCCTTTTGGTTCAGAACCAAGGCGCGTTTCAAATAGTCCCCTGCCCAATCCAGCGCAATTGGCCCAATACTCAAGCGCCAACCAAGCAATATGATCACTAAGGCAAACAGCGAAAAGATAACCAATGGTATTTTTAATGTTAAGGCGTATCGTTTCAAAATAATATTCTCTATACTTGACTATAAATAGGCCCCGAGGCGTTTAGCCCACCCTATAGAACAAAAATTTGACCATATTAAGGTATATTCATGATGGCCGTTTGCACTTTTTATCCACAGGCTTTTAACAAAGAACTTGG
>JAJRQU010000160.1 GCA_024280095.1 Alphaproteobacteria bacterium
AGACAGGTAAGAGGGGTAGTAGGGGTAATTACCGTTTGAAAGTAATTTCACCTGTCTTGCTGTTCACATAGGTTGTGGCTACTGTAATTTTTTGATTATTCGTTATTCTTACTTTCCAGCGATCTCGTTGTTTAATGATGTCGCCAACACTCAATTTTTTATAGCCTTTTCTGGATTTAAGATAATCCTTCATTATTGTTTTAGCGTCTGATTTAGAAATATTTTTTTCTACATTAATGGCCTGAACTGATTGATTAACGTTCGTACTGCCGGGTTCATAGGCCTGTACGGCTGTATATCCGCTTGTCATCATGAGTGAAGCAATCGCAATAATCTTTATTTTTTTTAACATCTGTCCGTTCTCCTTCTGGGTTTCCTGCTATGGGCTGGTTTTTCTGTTTGTGTAGGAAACTTATGCCATGTAACCAGATTATAGAAAACTTATGAGCGATTAATAGCACGCTATTTGCGATGAAGAACAGCGGGGTGCGATAAGGTGACTTTTTGCTGCGATGAACGGACTATTTATCTATTTTTACCTCAAAATAAATGTCCGTTTTTAGGATATAGGGTATGATATTTTTCACAATAACCTTAATGCCTTCTGAATTTGGATGTACCGCATCACTTTGGTTCAATGCACCATTTCCCGCAACGCCTTTAAGAAAAAAAGGGTAAAGAGGCATATTAAATTTTTCGGAAACTTCAGGAAAAATACGGTTAAACTCTGTATTAAATCTATGCCCCATATTTGGCGGGGCCATCATTCCGGCCACAAGGGTTTTTAATTCTGCCTGTTTCAAAATAGCCAGCATTCTTTCCATATTCGAACGCGTAATATCAGGCGTTATTCCGCGCAGAGCATCATTGGCCCCAAGCTCAAGAATAACAAGATCCGGTTTTCCATCCTTCACGCTGGATAATACCCATTCAAGCCGTGACAAACCGCCCGACGTCGTATCCCCCGAAACACCGCCATTAACGACGGTCACCTTATGACCCAGCTGATTAAGCTCATATTCCAGCTGATAGGTGAATCCCTGTTCAGCCATTAGGCCATATCCCGCAGTCAGGCTGTCACCAAATGCCAGTATGGTATATTCGTCTGCTAACAGAGATTGTGCCTTTGTCGCTATAAATAATATTGTGAGCGCAATTATCTTGATAATTTTTATAATATTCATATCTATACTGTTATACATATCAGGAAATTAATTCAATATTTACAGGATAATAATGACCAATAAGGCAATTTTACAGCTAAAGGATATTTTCCTTAAGTTCACGGGCGAAAATCATGAAGTAAAAGTTCTAAACGGCGTTAGCCTTGATATATACAAAGGAAGTTCAGTGGCTATTCTCGGGCCATCCGGATCGGGAAAATCCAGCCTTTTATCAATTGTCACGGGGCTGGAAAAACAAACATCAGGCACAGTATCCGTAGCCGACCATATTTTAGATAATATGAATGAAGATCAATTAGCGCTTTTTCGGCGGGATAATATTGGTATCGTTCTGCAGTCTTTTCACCTAATTCCCACAATGACAGCATTGGAAAATGTGGCTGTTCCCCTTGAACTTGCCGGACAAAAAGAGGCCATGAAAAAGGCAGAGGAGGCTTTAAGCCATGTTGGATTGTCTCATCGCTTGACTCATTTTCCATCTCAGCTTTCCGGCGGAGAACAACAGAGGGTCGCCATTGCGCGCGCCATGGCCCCAAATCCCAAAATTATTTTTGCCGATGAACCAACAGGGAATTTGGATGGCAAAACCGGACATAAAATTATTGAGCTAATCTTTAACTTGCAAAAGAAATTCGACACGACCTTGATTTTAATTACCCATGACCCTGAAGTTGCTAAAAAATGTGATCGCATTCTATATATTCAGGATGGCCATATTAAAGAAAATAAAGAAATCAGGGCTGCCGTATGAATAAAATATCTTTGGTATGCGCCCTGAAATTTGCCGTGCGTGAATCACGCTCTGCGTTGAAAAATTTCAAGATTTTCATCGCCAGCCTCTTCCTTGGGACGGCTATTATTGCCGGCGTTGGTTCTGTAACAGCGAATATTTCTGATAGCATCCGGCAAGATGGAAAAAATTTTCTGGGCGGCGATATGGAAATCAGCCAAACCCAGAAACGCTTGAGCAAAGAAGAACGGGCGCATCTCGAAGAATGGGGGATAATGTCCGAAATTGCGACCTTGCGCAGCATGGCTCATACGGAAAATGACAGTAGTCTTGTTGATTTAAAAGCTGTTGACACCGCATACCCCCTTTACGGCGAACTTTTGCTGCAATCCGGGAAATATTCACCTGATATACTTTCTGAAAAGGCCGGAGTCTGGGGCATTCTTTTATCCAATGCCCTTGTAACGAGGTTAAACCTGAACATAGGTGACAGCTTGAAGTTAGGCACTGAATATTATGAGGTGAGGGCCATCATTAAAAAAGAGCCCGATGATTCCAGTTATCGAGGATTTCAGCTCGCACCCGGTGTTATTGTTGCCATGGATAGCTTGATTGATAATTCACTCGTTCAACCGGGTAGCCTGATACATTACTACAATAGAATTAAGTTAAATCAGAATGTTACTGCTGGTTTATTAAGGAATAACCTTAAAGAAAACTTTCCGAATAAAACTTGGCAGGTAAAAGATAGCAACAGCGGCGGCGCGGGGCTTAGACGATTTGTCGGCCGAATGGGTCAATTTATGACGCTTATAGGATTGACCGCCCTATTGGTTGGGGGTGTTGGGGTCAGTAACGCTGTCAGGTCTTATCTTTTAGAAAAAACAAATACGATTGCTACATATAAAATATTGGGCGGCAGCAGCCGGATGATATTATTGACATATTTGGGTCAAATCCTGTTCATCGCCTCAGGTGCTATTTTCCTTGGCCTGATAACGGGCGCTATACTCCCCATTGCCGCAGGGGCATTTCTAAAAGACAGTTTACCCGTGGAATTTAATGGGGCCATATATTTCAAACCTTTGATACTTGCAGCATTTTATAGCTATTCTGTTGCTATTATTTTTACGCTTTGGCCTTTGGGTAAAGCAACACAAGTGCCCGCAGCCCGGCTTTTCAGGCAAACAGTAAGCACAAGACCCTCGGTGAGACAATCGCTTACCTTTATTATCGTCATTGCGGTGATGTTGCTTTCATTGATCAGCGTCGTCATTTATATGTCCGAATATCGGTCACTCACCGCTGCTACATTGGCGGCGGCCGCGGCGGCCTTCCTCATTTTGTTAGGGGCGGCAACTTTGGCAAAAAAAATTGCCAAAAGCTTTCCTCGTCCCAAAAGTCCCATATTCCGTATTGCGTTAAGCAATATATACCGGCCTGGAAATTCTACCAATTCAATCGTGATGTCCCTGGGACTTGGGTTGATTTTATTTACCTCTATTGCGCTCATCGAACATAACCTTTTAAGAGAAATTAAAGATCGGGTCGGGGGAGAGGCACCATCCCTCTTTTTCCTGGATATTCAGAAAGACCAGCATAATGAATTTAAAAATTATTTAACCGCACGGGAAGGGGTGCAGAGTTACCGAACAATCCCGAATTTACGGGGACGCGTTACCCATATTAAATCTATTGAAGCCAGGAAAGTTCACGTTAAATCTGAGGGTAAGTGGATATTACGCGGCGACAAAGGCATTACTTTCACCCATATTTTACCTGCCGACAATATCATTACGGCTGGTTCGTGGTGGCCCGAGAATTATGATGGCCCGCCGCAAGTGTCAATTTCAAAAAATATGGCCGACAGCATGGATATTGTTATTGGTAATGAGATAACCGTGAATATTCTGGGCCGTGATTTCACCATGCCTGTTTCTTCTATTCGGGACTTTAATTGGGGAAACTTTGGTATTAATTACGTCATGATGATTGATCCTAATACTTTAAAATCAGCGCCTTTTAGCTATGTAGGAACGGCAAATACCCTCGTTCAGGACGAACCCGGCATATATAAAGAGCTCACCCGAAAATTTCCCAGTATATCAATCGTTCGTATGACAGATATGCTGGATAATGCGCTTGCGCTTTTAGCCAAGATTTCCGGCGCTATTGACGTTATGGCGGCAATAACCATCATTTCCGGCATCATCGTCTTGGCCGGAGCCATTGCATCAGGCCATAAGTCACGAATTTATGATGCTGCCGTCCTGAAGGTGGTTGGTGCCACGCGCTATGACATTCTTAAAGCATATTTTATTGAATTTGTCCTGCTTGGGGCTTTGACAGGGGCCATTGCGATTATTCTGGGATCACTGGCGGCCTATAGCGTGATAAATTTTGTCATGAAGATGTCGTGGCAACTGCCAATTGATATTACTGTGACCACTGTTATGCTGAGTGTTCTTGTGACACTTGCCTTTGGCATGGTGAGTATTTGGTTGGCCATGTCGGCGCGGCCCGCACGTGTTTTGCGTAATAATATGACTTAAAAGTCTGGATCAGAGGTAAATTTCATACTTTCTTCGCTATAGGGATGGGTGAGGGTCAGCATGGTGGCATGTAGCATCAACCTGCTTGCCATGGACAAGGCCGTCTCATGGGCATAAAGGCTATCGCCCAATATGGGATGCCCGATGGCCTGTGCATGCACCCGCAATTGATGCGTGCGGCCTGTCACAGGGGTGAAAGCGACTTTTGTTCTATCTTGCTGCCGCTCTAAGACTTTCCAACGCGTCAGGGCCTGCTTGCCATTGTTAAGATCAACAATATTCAGGGGACGATTTGGCCAATCAATAATCAGCGGCAAATCTATTTCACCTTCGTCCTTTTCAACCACACCATATAAGTATGCCACATAAGTTTTTTCCGTATATCTCTTTTCAAATTGCATGCTGATATGCCGGTGTGCTTTGATATTAAGTGCCATCACCATAATACCGGAGGTATCCATATCAAGCCGATGCACCACAGTTGCCTCAGGAAATTCTTCCTGAACCCGCTGGCTTAAGCTGTCTTTCATATGATCCTGCCGTCCCGGAACCGACAATAATCCAGAAGGTTTATTCAGAACCACCATATCTTTATCATGGTGGAGAATATCCAAAGGGGTCATGGGCGGTTTATAATCAAACAACATGGGTAAAATTCCTGAAATAACGATTTCCTAAGGCAACCCTATATGCCATTTAGCCGCCCTAATAAATATAAAAAAGTTTCACCATCAAAAGTCATCTATTTCTATGCAGTACCATATGGTGGTGGGGGCAATCAATAAGCAGAAGATCACTACCTATAAATAATATAAATTGCGCGCATAATTTATATTATGGAACATTTTATCTCTAATATCACTTTGGCGCCTCACTTAACCACAATTCGCTTAATCATAACGGTATCATTGATAAGCTGCTGGCCGAACCAGTCGGCATCGTCTTTTGCTTTGTTGCCGGTGGGTTGTTGTTGGATGGTGGTGACCACATCCATACCACGGATAACGCGGCCAAAGGCGGCGTAGCCCTGACGCTGACCTTCTTCGTAACGATCTGTACCATAATCTAATCCGCTGTTATCTCCAATAGAGATAAAAAATTCAGAGGCTGCGGTCCCCGGCTCTAATCGTGCCATGGATATCACGCCATTAAGGTGGGACAATCCCGATTGAAATGTGCTTTCATGGGAAATGGCGCTGCGCGCTTGCTTTTGCTCATTTTTGCCGCCCTGTATTAATGTCAGTATTTTACGTTTGGCATTTTTGTTATTATCCGGCCGTGACGCCCGGTAAAAACGTCCGCCCTCATAAATTCCAGCTTTGATATTCTGGAGGAAATTTTCAACGGTAATGGGCGCTTTATAGGGATAAAGTTCAAGTTCAATATTTCCCTTGTCGGTTTCAATTACCACTTCAATAATGCTGTTTTGAGGATCATTTGTCGCCATCGCCGTGTGACTAAAGAAACCAAATGCAAGTAACAGAATGCCGTTTAGCAAAAATTTCATGATCAAAGCCCCTTATTTCATCAGGCCTTAATGGCGCCCAATGTTTTACGTTCGGCAATAACATACCATAAGGTAATCATGAACAATAGCCCCAGCACGCCAAAGACCAGCTTATTCATATTCATCCAGCCGATATGCTCTAACATATAACCTGATGACAGCGTTGATATGGCGGTCAGGCCATATACCACAAAGTCATTCAGGCCTTGAACCTGTGCCTTTTCAGATGAATTATGGGCATGTTGCAGTAAAGTTGTCCCCGCAGTAAACATAAAGTTCCAGCCAAGGCCAAGCAACACAAGCGAGCCATAGAAATTTATCAGCTCAAGCCCCTGAATGGCAAAAGCCGCCGAAGCAGCCAGACAGATCATGCCGGAGAAAAGAATTTTAACAGAGCCATAACGGGCAATTAATGAGCCACAAAAGAAGGCCGGAAGAAACATGGAAGCCACATGCCATTGAATAACGCTGGCCGCCGCGCTAAGCGGAAATCCGCAATATTCAACGATTTGCATGGGCGATGACGTCATGACGTAAGACATAATCAGATAAGCGCCCGCCGCATTCAAGCTCGCACATAAGAAGGCCGGCCTCTTAAGTATATTCAAGATAGATATCTGAGTAGATGCCTGAGTAAATGGTTGAGTAAATGATTCTGGCCCCTGCTCTATTTCTTCTTCCTGCTTCTCAGGAATATTCTCCGGAAATTTGACAAATGCTATGATAAATTGTGTCAGGAAACTCAAAACCATTACCAGAATATAGGTGCCGGCATAGGGAATAGGCAGATAAAAATTTACTTCAAAAAACTGGGCCGCACTTGGGGCCACAAAAGCCGCGAGCAGCCCGCCTGCCAAAACATAGGAAACCGCCTGCTTATGCATATGCGGCGCGGTAATCTCCATGGCTGTAAAGCGGTAAAATGCGGCGAAGGCCTGAAAAACCCCGTGGATCATAACGCCAAAGGTAAATATGATGAAATGTTCTGCGTAAATACCGTAAAATGACAAAAACCCTGCCAGCAAGGCAAAGATACCGCCCAGATGGAAGCCTTTCTTTCGGCCATATTTCTTCATCAACATCGACGCGGGATAGGCTGTCAATGCGGCCGCCACAAGTCCTGCAGCAGCCGGAATTGTCGCCATGCTCGTGCTGCCGGTGAGTATTTTCCCAACCAGTGCCGAATAAGTCACAATGGTAATCGTAGAGGTTAAAGCAATCGCCTGACTGATAAAAAGAAGAACTATATTTCTGCGACTATGTTCCATGCTACGACATTTCAATATCTAAATATGAATAACCATGCCGTCATAAGCCGGTTCGATGTGATTGGGAAGTGTTTTTTTCAATGTTTCATAATCCATATCCCACGTCATATGGGTCAGGATCGCCCGTTTGGGTTTAAACTTCTCAATCCAGTCCAAGGTTTGCGCCAAATGAGAATGAGTTGCATGGGGCTCTGGCCTCAGGGCATCAACGATCCATAAATCAAGGTCATATAAATAACGTTCACTTTTCTCAGGTATTGCATTAAGATCAGTTGTATAAGCCATTTTATTTAAACGAAAACCTAATGTCATCACATTACCATGAATCAATTCGAAAGGCTGCACTGGAAGGCTGCCGATCGTAAATTTGTCACAAGTAATTTCATGAGCATTGAGAATCGCGGGATAGCCATTTCGACTCTCAAAAATATAGTCAAAGCGCCTTTTCAGCACGGCCATGGTTTTTGCATCAGCGTAAGCATCAAGGCGGCTTTTCATAATATGAGATATAGCCCGCAGGTCATCAATGCCGTGGGTATGATCCGCATGATCATGGGTATAAAGCACGCCGTCAAGGCGGCAGATATTGGCATCCAGACATTGTTCCCGTAAATCCGGCGTTGTATCTATGATAATTCTGGTATCTTGCTCTTCCACATAAATCGAAGACCGGCGGCGTCTGTTCTTGGGATTATCGGGATCACAAACCCCCCATTTTCCGCCAATTTTTGGTACCCCCGTTGACGTTCCACAACCAAGAATTACAATTTTCATTGCCGAATTCATTACCGGATTGCCTTGGTGAAAAGCCGATAAAAATTATCTGTGGTTGCCTTGGCCAGATCCTCATAGGGAATATCAAGATGCCCGGATAAAAATTCAGCCGTGAATTTAACGTAGGAAGGCTCATTTGGTTTCCCGCGCTTTGGCACGGGGGCCAGATAAGGCGCATCTGTTTCAATCAACAATCTATCCAGCGGAATGATCTTGGTAACTTCCTGAAGCTCTTTTGCACTGTTAAAAGTCACAATGCCGGAAATTGAGATATAAAACCCCAATTCAAGGCTGGCCTCCGCAAAGCTGCGGGAGGCGGTAAAGCAGTGAATAACAGCGGGATAAGCCCCCTTCTCCATCTCATCACGCATGATGGCCATACAATGATCATCGGCATCCCGGGCATGAACAATAAGCGGCAATCCGGTTACGCGGGAGGCCTCAATATGCGCCCGAAAATTTGCTTCCTGCAAGTCACGCGGGGCATATTCATAATAAAAATCAAGGCCACTTTCACCAATTCCGATGACTTTTTTATGGTGGGACTTTTCGATCAACTGCGCAGCCTGAATGCCGGGCTCCTTTTCCGCCTCATGGGGATGGCTGCCGACGGTGGCATAGACATGGTCATATTCTTCTGCCAAGGCCAGAACATCACCATATTCACTTAAGCGCGCATTGATGGCCAACATGACCTCAACACCCGCATTTTTGGCGCGAGCCATCACGCCGGGCATATCTTCCATCATCGTGCCGTAATTCAAGTGGCAATGACTATCAACGATCATTTTGCGCTTTCCTCTATATAGCGCGGAAAGACGCCTTCTGGTTTATCCAGCCGTGTTCCCGGCACCAGACGTGCCGCATCGCCAAGTTCCGCAAACCCGCGTTTATCAGCAGAAACATTAATCTGGTCAAGCAATTTTGATGATGAATCCGGCATGATAAAGCTGATCAAGATACCAATTTGCCGCACAACTTCGGCGGTAACATATAATACTGTCCCCATACGATCAGGATCAGTGGTTTCCAAAGCCCACGGTGCCTGCCCTGCGAAATAAACGTTACAGTCAGAAACAACTTTCCAGATGACCTCCAAAGCCTTGTTAATGCTTTGACGATCCATCAGTTCACGAATTTGGGGCAGCAAATCATCGACGGCACCCAGAATTTTCTTGTCGTCTGTTGTGAAATCGCCAACTTGCGGGATTTGGCCGTTGCAGTTTTTGAAAATCATACTGAGCGAACGCTGGGCCAAATTGCCAAGATCATTGGCAAGATCCGAATTAATGCGGTTGATCATCGCGGTGCGTGAAAAATCACCGTCATTGCCAAAGGGGACTTCCCGCATGAGGAAATACCGCACCTGATCAAGACCAAACTCTTCGACAATATCAAACGGGTCAATGACATTTCCCGTTGATTTGGAGATTTTCTGTCCCTCATTGGTCCACCAGCCATGGGCATAAATTCGCTTTGGGGGCTCGATCCCTGCGGCCATGAGAAATGCGGGCCAGTAAACCGCATGAAAACGCAGAATGTCCTTACCAACCATATGGACATCAGCGGGCCAGAATTTCTGAAATTTTTCATTATCCACATCGGGATAACCCGCTGCTGTTAAATAATTGGTCAGCGCATCAATCCAGACATACATGATATGTTTGTCATTTCCGGGAACGGGAACGCCCCATGAAAAACTGGTTCTGGATACGGATAAATCCCGCAAGCCCCCCTCTACAAAGCTTTTAACTTCATTTTTACGGCTTTTAGGCAGTACAGTTTCCGGCAAGTCCTCATAATATTTCAGCAGCGCATCTTCCCATGCCGATAGCTTGAAAAAATAGCTTTCTTCCTCAACCCATTCGACAGGCGCTCCTGTGGGAGCCAGTTTTTCATCACCCTTGCCCTCAATCAGCTCGCCCTCGGCATAATAGGCTTCATCGCGTACCGAATACCAGCCAGCATATTTGTCAAGGTAGATATTACCGCTTTCTTCAAGCTTTTTCCATAAAGCCTGACAGGCGATTTTATGACGTTCTTCCGTGGTACGGATAAAATCATCATTGGAAAAATTCATGAATTTGGCAAGGTC
>JAJRQU010000161.1 GCA_024280095.1 Alphaproteobacteria bacterium
ACTATCAGGCTTTGATCGCCAAAACCAGCAGGCAAATTGGTCATAATCATAAGTCGAAAGAAGAAAAAGCTAAATAAAGCTTTTAATCATAAAGTTTAAAAGGTCAGAAGTGATGCTTCTGGCCTTTTTTAATATTTTAATCGTCAAAATCTTCGTCAAATAAATCATCATCGGCAGAGATATCAAGGACGCCGTTATTGATATCATAGTCGCGATATTGGCGGTAGGCACTGCGCATTGTGGCATAGAAATCCGTTGAGGATTTGCCCAGATCTTCCAATGTCTCCAGATTTTCTTCGCGAAAAATCAACCCGCGCATGCCAAGGCGGCCATATCGGACATAAGTCCAGCCTTTATAATTGAGCCACAGGCTAACCGGATCGTAAAAGAAGTCGACAACAAAACCACTAAGATCCCGCGCGTTGGATGGCCCGAGGATGGGCAGCATGATATAGGGGCCTTCGCCAATTCCCCAAACGGCAAATGTTTCGCCGAAATCTTCGCTGTGACCTTCGATGCCCCAATAGGTGGCTGCATCAAACAGGCCAAGCAGACCAAAGGTGGAATTAATCAGAAAACGCGATAGGCTGGTGCCTGCGCGGCTCATTTCACCCTGCAAGACATCATTGACAAAGGTCACGGGCTCGCGCCAATTGGTGACAAAATTTGAAATGCCGTCACGGATGTCCGGTGGGCCGAACTGGCGATAAAAACGGGCGGCAGGCTCAAGCAGAATATCATCAAACCCCTGATTGAATGAGAAGATTACCCGGTTCATAGGCTCCAGCGGGTCATTTTTCTCCAGATATGCGGCGAGCGCCTGCGGGTCTGAATCCGGCGGGCGTTTTGCACAACCCGATGTGAACAAAAGAACGGCAGATATAAGGATCAGGCTAATTTTCTGGTATGAAAATTGGGGTTTCCTGGAAAAGCAAGCCTGCGCCTCAAGGGAAAATGACATTAAAAAATCTTTCTGTTTTTCAGTATATTGAGTTGTAATGTACATGTTAACCATTTGCAATATAGCTATAGGGAAAAAACATCATAATTTCGTTAATTTCCAATCTTTACTTTATATAAATATATCTTTATATATATCTTTATATAAAGAAAGTAAGGATAGAAATGGAAATGGGCTTCGACAGAATCTTGAGTGCGTTAAAGGCGGTGGGAGAAGAAACGCGCCTGCGTATCTTGGCCTTATTTCGTACCGGCGAATTAACCGTTACGGAACTTGTGACAATATTGCGCCAGAGCCAGCCGCGCGTATCCCGCCATTTGCGGCTATTATGCGAAGCCGGCCTTCTGGAGCGGTATCGGGAGGGAACATGGATATTCTACCGGTTGGCTGAAGGCGGGCCGGAAGGTGACCTTGCCCGTGCCATAATGAAATATATCCCTTTTTCTGAACAAATCCTGATGCATGATGGGGCGCGACTGGAAGAAATAAAACAGGAGCGACGCGGCAAAGCCAATAAATATTTTAGCGATAATGCAGAAAACTGGGATCGTATCCGTACGCTCTATGTGTCAGAAGATGATGTGGAGAAAGTCCTGCTTGAGGTCACATCTGATATGAAAATTAATGATTTTCTGGATGTGGGGACAGGAACGGGCCGCATCCTGGAGGTTTTTGCGGATAGAATAGGGCGCGGCACAGGTATTGACCTGAGCCGGGAAATGCTGGCCGTTGCCCGTGTTAACCTTGAAAAGGCCAATCTGCATAATTGTCAGGTCAGGCAAGGGGACATGTATGATCTTGCGCTTAATGATGGTTCTATGGATTTGATCCTCATTCATCAGGTTCTGCATTTTGCCGATGACCCCTGTTCCGCTTTAAAAGAAACAAGCCGGTTGCTTCGAAAGGATGGCCGCGTGATTGTGGTCGATTTTGCCCCTCATAATCTGGAGTATTTGCGCGACGAGCAAGCCCACCGCCGTTTAGGTTTCAAGGATGAGGAAATCATGAGCTGGCTTAACAATGTGGATTTGAAAAGTGAACCGCCGATCCATCTGAAAGGCAAGGACCTTGATTTGTCTATTTGGGTGGCGAATAAAACCGAATGATTAAACATAAAACAGAGTATTTGACAGTGGACAGACGACCTAACGTAGACCTGCTTCGCCCCAGCCTTTTTGCGGCACAAGCAAAAGACATTGATGTTTCTTTTGAGTTTTTCCCGCCAAAAACGCAAAAGATGGAAGAAGCTCTTTGGGGCAGTATCCGCGGGTTAGAGCCTTTGAACCCTCATATGGTATCTGTCACATATGGCGCCGGCGGCAGCACGCGGGAGAGGACACATGCCACCATTTCGCGTATTTTAAAGGAGACAGATCTGGTGCCGGCGGCTCATCTGACCTGTGTTGGGGCCTCACGCGGGGAAATTGATGATATTGCGCAGGAATATTGGGATATGGGCGTGCGGCATATTGTGGCCTTGCGCGGTGATATGCCCACCATTGGACAGGCCTACGCGCCCCATGAACAGGGTTATATCAATGCGGCTGATCTCGTGTCGGGTCTCAAGAAAATTGGTGACTTTCATCTTTCTGTCGCTGCTTATCCAGAAAGTCATCCTGATTCTGCGGATAGCCAAGCGGATATAGATAACCTGAAACGTAAAATTGACAGCGGCGCGGATCAGGTCATAACGCAATATTTCTTCGATGTGGATATGTATTTCCGTTTTATGGATAAGGTACTGGCCGCCGGAATAAATGTTCCGGTCATTCCGGGTATTATGCCGGTAACCAATTTCGCTCAGGCAAAGAATTTTTCCGCCCGCTGCGGCACGACAATGCCCAAATGGCTGGAATCTTTGTTTGATGGCCTTGACGGACGGCCCGAAATAAGGCGGCATGTGGCGGCGACAGTGGCGGCAGAGCAATGTATGCGGCTGTATCAGGGCGGGGTAAAGAAATTCCATTTTTATACGCTAAACAGGTCGGAATTAACCGCGACCATATGCCATTTTCTTGGCGTGCGGCCAGAAAAAGAACCAGAAGGAGAAAATGCATGAGCGATCGCAGCGCGATGTTGAAAGAGGCTTTAGAGCAAAGAATTCTGGTTCTGGACGGGGCCATGGGCACCATGATCCAGCGGCATAAATTAACCGAAGCCGATTATCGGGGCGACAGATTTCGTGACTGGGGGCAGGATGTGAAGGGTAATAATGATCTGCTCACCTTGACCCAGCCAGAGATTATCAGGGATATTCATCGCCAATATTATGCGGCGGGCGCGGACATGGTGGAAACCAACAGCTTTAATTCCACAAAAGTCTCTCAAGCCGATTATGGCATGGAGGATTTGGCCTATGAATTAAATAAAGAAGGCGCAAGCATTGCCCGCGTCGTTGCCGATGAATTCACCGCCGAAAACCCTGACAAGCCGCGTTTCGTGGTGGGAACCCTTGGCCCCACAAGCCGCACCGCGTCCCTGTCGCCGGATGTGAATAATCCGGCCTTTCGCAATGTGAGTTTCGATGAATTGACCATTAATTATATCGAAGCCACAAAGGGATTGATTGAGGGCGGCGCGGATATCATCATGATCGAAACCATTTTTGATACGTTAAATGCCAAGGCGGCGATATTTGCGATAAATAAGACATTCTCGGACTTGGCCATAAAATTGCCGGTGATGATTTCAGGCACCATCACGGATGCCTCAGGCCGCACGTTATCGGGCCAGACAGCCGAAGCCTTCTGGTATTCAGTTCGTCATGCGCGGCCCCTCACCATTGGTTTTAACTGTGCCCTTGGGGCCAAGGAATTGCGGCAGCATATTGTCTCGATCTCTAAAATTGCCGATTGCGGCATCTCGGCCCACCCCAATGCGGGGTTGCCCAATGAAATGGGTGAATATGATGAAAGCCCTACAGAAATGTCGGCGCAATTAAACGAATGGGCCAATAGCGGTCTGCTGAATATTGTTGGGGGATGCTGCGGGACGGAGCCTGCCCATATCAAGGCCATTGCGGATGCCGTTTCCGGCGTAAAGCCCCGCGCGATACCCGTGATTGACCGTCATATGCGTCTTGCGGGCCTCGAGCCATTTGAAGTGATCCAACAATGAAAGTTCAAAAATTGAAAAAAAGCCCGATTTTTATTAATGTGGGGGAACGTACCAATGTCACAGGCTCCGCAAGATTTAAAAAGCTGATCCTGAACGGCGACTTTTCAGAAGCCCTTGACGTGGCCCGCCAGCAAGTAGAAGCCGGGGCGCAGATCATTGATATCAATATGGACGAAGCCATGCTTGATAGTGAACAGGCCATGGTGACATTCCTGAATCTGATCGCGTCCGAGCCGGATATCTCCCGCGTGCCGATCATGATTGACAGCTCCAAATGGTCTGTCATTGAGGCAGGCCTGAAATGCGTGCAGGGCAAGGCCGTGGTCAATAGTATCTCCATGAAAGAAGGTAAAGCGCAATTTATCGAACAGGCCCGTTTGATTAAAAATTACGGGGCTGCTGCGGTGGTGATGGCTTTTGATGAGCAGGGGCAGGCGGATACCTGCG
Source organism: Alphaproteobacteria bacterium (assembly GCA_024280095.1). Lineage (GTDB taxonomy): Bacteria > Pseudomonadota > Alphaproteobacteria > Sphingomonadales > Emcibacteraceae > Paremcibacter. The sequence goes on from JAJRQU010000161.1 coordinate 4,526, forward strand.
TTCGCAAAGTGGAAATTTGCACAAAATCCTATGAAATACTGGTCAATGAAGCGGGTTTTCCGCCAGAAGATATTATATTCGACCCCAATATATTTGCCGTGGCGACGGGGATTGAGGAACATAATAATTACGGCGTTGATTTTATCGAGGCCACCCGCAAAATCAAAGAAACATTGCCCCATGTCCATGTGTCCGGCGGGGTCAGCAATGTGTCTTTTTCCTTTCGCGGCAATAATCCCGTGCGTGAAGCCATGCATAGCGTTTTTCTGTATCATGCCATTCAGGCCGGTATGGATATGGGGATCGTCAATGCGGGCCTGATCACGGTTTATTCGGAAATTCCCGCTGATCTGCGGGAACGGGTCGAGGATGTCATTCTTAACCGGCGGCCAGATGCCACTGACCGTCTGCTTGATATTGCGGCCCAGTTTAAAGGTGAAAAGGGCGTTCAACTTACCGAAGATTTAAGCTGGCGTGAAAAGCCTGTGGAAGAACGTCTGTCCCATTCTCTTGTGAAAGGCATCACCGCCTATATCGAGGAAGATACCGAAGAAGCCCGGCAGAAATCCGATAAAGCGATTGCGGTCATTGAAGGCCCGCTCATGGACGGCATGAATGTGGTGGGCGACCTTTTTGGCGACGGTCAGATGTTCCTGCCCCAAGTGGTGAAGTCTGCGCGGGTGATGAAACAGGCCGTGGCCTATCTTCTGCCCTTCATTGAGGAGGAAAAGGCCACAAGCGGTGAAATCAGCACCAAGGGTAAAATCCTGATGGCCACGGTTAAGGGGGATGTTCATGACATTGGTAAAAATATTGTCGGCGTTGTTCTTCAATGTAACAATTACGAGATTGTTGATTTGGGTGTCATGGTGTCCTACGAAAAGATTTTGCAGACCGCGCGGGATGAAAAGGTGGATATTATCGGTCTGTCGGGCCTGATCACGCCGTCCTTGGAAGAAATGACGCAAGTGGCCAGCGAAATGCAGCGCCAGAAATTTGACATTCCCGTGATGATTGGCGGGGCGACCACGTCCAAAATTCATACGGCGGTTAAAATCGCCCCCCATTATGATCATCCGGTGATCCATGTTCTGGATGCCTCCCGCGCTGTAGGGGTCGCCAGTAATTTGCTCAGCGAAACCAATAAACAGGGTTTTGTTGAAAAAATTGCGGGCGAATATCAAGGCCTGCGCGCCGCCCATGCGCGGGGTCAGAAAAAGAAAGACCGCATCACCATTGGCGAATGCCGGGACAATAAATTCCCCCTTGATTGGGATAATTACACGCCGCCAAAACCATCATTTCTCGGGGTGAAATCATTTGATGATTTTGATTTGGGTAAATTGGTCAATCATATCGACTGGACGCCTTTTTTTCGCACATGGGAATTGACGGGGACCTATCCTAAGATATTAAGGGATAATGTGGTCGGTGAGATTGCCCGAAATTTATTCGCCGATGCAGAGGCCATGCTGAAATCCATACAAGACGAGAAATGGCTGACGGCACGGGCTGTTATCGGCTTTTGGCCCGCCAATGCGGTCGGCGATGATGTGATGCTTTATACGGATGACAGCCGCAAGGAAGTTCTGGAGAGGGTGCCATTCCTGCGCCAACAAATCCGCAAGCGTGAAGGCAGCTATAATATGTGTCTGGCAGACTATGTCGCGCCCGAAAGCAGCGGCAAGGCGGACTATCTGGGCGGCTTTGTGGTTACGGCTGGCCTTGGCATTGAAGAAAAACTAAAAGAATTTCAGGCAAAATTTGACGACTTTAATGATATTCTCTTAAAATCACTGGCCGACAGACTGGCAGAGGCCTTTGCCGAACATATGCATGAGCAGGTGCGCAAAGAATATTGGGGCTATGCCAAGGATGAAAAGCTGAGCAATCAGGACTTAATCCGCGAAAGATATGACGGCATCCGCCCCGCCCCCGGCTATCCGGCTTGCCCCGACCATACCACAAAACCGGCTTTGTTCGAGCTGCTGGACGGCACCAGAAATGCCGGCGTCACTCTAACCGACAGCATGGCCATGCTGCCCGCCTCTTCCGTATCCGGTTATTACTTCAGCCACCCCAAATCACAATATTTCGGCATCGGAAAAATCGGCGAAGACCAGCTCGAAGATTACGCAAAACGGCGGGGCATAGACTTAAAAGATGCTAGGCGCTGGCTGGCCAGTAATATAATCTAGACACTTTAAGGGTTAGAAGATACAATAGTTCATTATGTTCCATAATCCTTGGGGGAATGATGAAAATTTTCTTGAAATTAATAGTGCTTTCGGCAGTGTTTTTGTCGGCCTGTAGCCCGATAAAGCCTGAAGTTAAAGTTCCTGATGTTCCTCCTGTTGAAATAAATAATGAACAGTTGAGCTTCAAGAAATTTCAGGAAATGGCATCATTAGGCCATGTCGAAGCGCAGTTCCAGTTGGGCAAAATATATGACCGTAAAAAACGATATAAAAGAGCGTTGAAATGGTACCAAAGGGCTGCGGATCAGGATAATATCATGGCTCTTGATATATTGTCGGCAAGGCATTTTCTCGGTTTTCGAGCTCCGAAAGATGCTCAAAAATCTCTGGCCTATAAAATCCGTGTCTTACCGTTAAAACTCCAGAGCATTAAAGATGGCGATTTGACGTTCCTTCAAAGCGTTATCGATTCCTATAATCTGGGAGTATTCATTCCTGAAGAATATAAGGAATGGCCCCATTGGCTCACAAAAATTTTGGAAAAAGACTATCCTTATAAACTGGGACTGATTTACCTAAGAGGCAAAATTCTTGGATTTGATATTGAAAAGGCAATCTATTGGCTTGGCAAGGCCGGGGAACAGGGCGATCAGGCCGCTCAATCTAAACTTGCCAACATGTATGCTGCCGGAGATAAGGTCGACAAGGATATTGGGAAGGCAAAATACTGGTATCAAAAGGCTGCTGATTTAGGCCATGTCAAAGCACAGTTTAAGCTGGCCTATATTTACGCTAAAGGAGAGGGCGGCACAAGGGATTATGAGGCAGCCTTTAAATTATTTCTGAAAGCCGCTGAGAAAGGTTGCGCGCCCGCGCAGAGCGAAATTGGTTGGTATTACATGCAGGGTCATGGCGTTGAACTAGATTATCAGAAGGCTCTGCAATGGTCGCTGAAGGCGGCCAAAAAAGGTAATCATTACGCCCAAAATAATTTAGGTGTGATTTATGCCAGTAAATTGCCGGTGAAGGATTATGTGGAAGCTGAAAAATGGTATTTAAAAGCGGCAAAAAAAGGAAATGACAAAGCGCAAACGTCAATGGGCTGGCTTAATCGAAAAGGATTGGGGATGCCGGTTAATTATACAGAAGCCCTTAAATGGTATCATAGGGCGGCAAAACAAAATAATGCTAGGGCGCAGCTCAGTATAGCCTATATGCATCTTAAGGGCCAAGGTGTTATGGCGGATTATTCAGAAGCTTTTAAATGGGCCAAAAAGTCTGCAGTTCAGGACCACACCCCAGCACAAACATTGTTGGGCATCATGTATGGTAAGGGGGATGGCGTAAAAAAAGATGCAAAACTATCCAGAACATGGTTGCGCAAGGCGGCCATGAAAGGGGACTTTAGGGCGCGTAATTTGTTAATGCGTCACCCTAGTGATAATCCCAGAATGGCCGCCATGAAATTATATTCTGAAGGAAATAAATTATACCATGGTAAGGGTGTTAAGCAAAGTTACGAGAATGCCGAAGAATTATTTATTAAGGCAGCAGAGTCGGGTTTTGTTCGGGCAGCTATAAAGTTAAGCCGGATGTATTTACTTGGATTGATTATTCCTCAGGATAATGAGCAGGCCATGAATTGGCATCATGTGGCAGCGGAAAATGATCAAATAAAGGCGCAATTATTTCTGGCGGAAAGTTATTTGGATAGCCACAATATTACCCAATCTGTAGAATGGTATTCTAGGGCTGCAGAATTGGGTGATGTTAAGTCTCAATATATATTAGGTGAAATAGTGCTCGGCGCGTACGGGGGAAAAAAAGATGTAATAGAAGCTCTTAAATGGTTTGAAATCCATGCAGAAAGTGGCAGTAAAAACTCAAAACCACATATTGTGGAATTAATTTCTTCAATGTCCAAAAACCAAGTGATGGAAGCCCACCAGAGAAAATCTGCCTGGTTAAAAATCTATGGGTTCAAGGATTAGTTTAATTTTTTTCAATAATTATCGAATGTAATGTCGGTTTTTGGGCTAATATTTCGGCATCGGCAAAATCGGCGAAGACCAACTGGAAGATTACGCAAAACGGCGGGGCATAGACTTAAAAGACGCAAGGCGCTGGCTGGCGAGTAATATTATGTAGTATTATTTTATATATTTCTCAAGAGATTAGACACGAACTAGGTTTATCAGAGGTTCAAAGGAGTATAGTGCAGGTCGTCTACCAGAAGCCTCTTCGAGAGTAATAAGAATTTTATTATCGAGTAATGCCCTCGTAAATCTTGCCGCAGAGGCAGAAGGTATACCACTTTTTGACGTGAACTGATTATTTCTGAAAACGGGATTAGTAAAAACAAAATCTAATGCGTTAACACTCCATTTTGAGGATAAAATATTGGCAAATATATTCTTCATTTCCTCATAAAGTGTTTGGATATTCTCGGCTATCATGAGATTGCTTTTTGCCTGTTGTTCGATCGCATCTAAGAAAAAGGCACACCAACTATCCCAATCACCATCTTTGGAAACATTCCGCATAATGTCTATATATAGATCTTTATTTTCTTCGAAGTAAGCACTTATATAAAAATGAGGTGCGGATATCGTATGAGACGACCATAACATAAGCGTGATTAGCATTCTCCCGATACGCCCGTTTCCATCTTGAAAGGGATGTAGTGCTTCAAATTCAATATGTGCCATTGCCGCCTTAAGAAGTGCCGTATGCTCACTGTTATTTATATAATTAAATAAGGCATCGAGCCCATCCTGTAATTTTTCGGGGCTAATGGGAATGAATAGAATATCCCTTTTATGTTTATCGGCTAGATAGTTTTGCTCATTCTTGAATTTCCCTGGAGATTTTGCCGCTCCCCTGCCAAAAGAAAGTAGCTTCTGATGAAGGCCTTTTATGAGTGATTGGGAAAGAGGATAGCCATCATTCATTGCTTCTTGTGCGGCTTTTAATGCTCTTTGATATAAGATAGTTTCGATAACCTCATGCCTTACATTACTTCCTTCGATCGCGCCTTCTTTGTAGTCCGCTTCGTATCTAAGAATTTCATCTATCGTGCTTATGGTTCCTTCCATTCTTGAGGAAATAACAGCTTCCTGATTTCTTAAAGGGGCTAGTAATATTTCGCTGTTATGCATGTTTTTGAGCATTTGATCATAACGTGCAACGGCGTCTGTTGCATTGATGAGGGCAGGAATAAATTTTTCGTAGTTTAATGTTTCAGGCGGAAATTGACCGTAATGATAGTGAACAGCATTTTCTAAGTTGAGTTTCATGTTTTGATTCATCAGTTGTGAAATGTGTAATTGTTTTTATATAATAATATCAAAAGATTGTTGAATGTCAATATCTATGAATTTTGAAGGACTAGCAGGGTAGTCGATCACAAACCCGTATTTTTACGACTCAAGAAGCATAGATGTTAAAGTTTTTATGTCAAATCACTTTGATTGTCATTTTTTTGTGTTTTTGATGTACAAACTATTTTCATCTGAAAATATTTATATCAAACATCTTGACTTTGTTTCTTGCGTTTGGTTCTTTGACCTTATGAGAAGGGTACTAAAAACTTGTATGATTTGTGCATTTCTATTCCTCGCCGGCTGCTCAACCGCGCCGCCGCGAAATATTGATGACGGCTGCGCGATTTTCAAGGAGAAAAGCGGCTGGTATAAGGCCATGCTGCGGTCTCAGAAAAAATATGGCACGCCGATCCATGTGCAGCTGGCGATCATTCATCAGGAATCCAGTTTCAAGCATAATGCCAAGACCGAGCGCACCCATATATTCTGGGTGATCCCATGGGGCCGAAAATCAACGGCTTATGGCTATGCGCAGGTTAAGGACGGCACATGGGACTGGTATAAACAGAAAACCGGCAATCGCGGTGCCGACAGGGATAATTTTGCCGATGCCACTGATTTTATCGGCTGGTATACGGATGTGAGCCAGAAAACCCTCGGCATTTCCAAATGGGATGCGGAAAATCAATATCTGGCCTATCATGAGGGCCACGGCGGCTGGAAACGTAAAAACTACCGCAAGAAACCCTGGTTGATGAAGGTTGCTAAAAAAGTTCAGCGCAACAGCCTGAAATACGCCGCCCAGTTGAAAAAATGCGAAAGCAGCCTTGATCGCGGTTTCTGGTTTTGGCCGTTTTAGATTTTAGGCGGCTGACCTTTGCGCAGCCAGCCGGTGATCGCATAACGTGCGCCCTCGGCATGGGGAACCACATAGCTTACGGAATGTTTCTGCGGTATTTTGAGGATATTCAGCGCATTGAAACTTGGCGTTATGCCTTGGCTGATATGGCCATCATCGTCAATGAACTGCAGAATGCCGCCCCAGTCCGGTCGCCAGTTGGGGGTAAAATTCATCACCATGGCGACAAGCCGGTTCTTGCCGCCAACATCATCGCTGTGATCGGAAAGAAAATGCCCTGCTCTATATTGGGTGCATTGGGAATCTGAAAAACTGGCCTCTTTAAAACCCGTGATCGCC
>JAJRQU010000162.1 GCA_024280095.1 Alphaproteobacteria bacterium
ACCATTGCAAGCAGGCGGCGCCATAAGCGCGGTTAAATGCCGAAGACCGGCAACAAAAGCGGTCTTATCCACCGCAAAATTAAAATCTGGGATTAAATCTGTTTTAAAATGAGAAATGCGCGCCAATTCATTCATGGGGAATGTCACCAGAGATATTTCCCACAGATCAACTTCCGTCAATAGCCGCACGCCGTCCGAACGCTGTTTTGATTTTAAGGTATGAAACCCAATCGAAAGGCCGTCCAAGGCCCCCGCATTCAACAATTGATAGGCCTCTCTCGCCCGTCCCACATCAAGAATAAGCCGCCCGCGAACATAAAGCCCGCGCGCATCCTCATAAATTTCGTCTAAAATACCCACCGGCTCCCTTGGGTCATGTTGCCAAAGAAACTTGACGCCTTGGGTTCCCCGATCCAACAAGGATCGTTTAAAGGCCCCCGGACTAATCAGGTCATTGCCCCGGTCCACCACATTAAATACACTGGCATAGCCCTCAAAATGGCCAATATTATTATCTGTTTCTCGTAACATCATTCATTATCCAAATATTTGTCCAAGCTGAATAAGCTTGAGTTTGACGGCAAGCCCGATCAAGAGCGCGGAAAGGCACATGCGAATAATCCAACGGATCACAGATTGCCGGGCGGTTCTTTTGGTGTCCCGCCAACTGTCGAGCAGATGACGAAGTTCCGATATATCAGCGCCGGCATTGGCATCGCTCAGGCCCAATTGAGCCAAAGCCCGCGCCGCGCCCTCTTCCGAGGCTTGTTCAATTAAAAGATATATTGTCTCATCAGCGACCTGCTGATCCTTTGCTTGGCGAACCGCGTGCAAAAGGCCGGAACCAATCCTCATGTAATCACATCACCGCCGCTGAGCGCGCCAAGGCCAACAGCCGCGCGTTTCTCATTAAGGGTCAGAAAATCCGCCGCCCCAACCCGCTGCCACAGGGCCTGCCGGTCATAACTTAACGCCGGAATGGCATCGAGGTCATAGTCAAGACGAAGATCATCCCCAAAATAGGGGGTCAGCCAGAAATTAAGCGATGACATCATTTTATCCATCATGGGCAGCAATGTGCTGCGCCACAAAGCGCGGTTGGCCTCTTTGTAATTGCTGTAGGTATTATCGCCCGGAATACTCATCATCATGGGCGGCACGCCAAAGGCCGTGGCAATTTCCCGCGCAGAAACATGTTTGGCGTTGATAAAATCCATATCGGTCGGCGAAAAAGCCATCTGCTGCCATTTCAATCCGCCTTCCAATAATAAAGGCCGGCGGGCGTTTTTGCTGCCTTGGAAATTTTCTTCCATTTCCACCTTCAGACGATCAAATTGCTCTTTGCTCAAAACAGAATTGCCTTCTTTTGGCTCAAAAACCAAAGCGCCGGAGGGCCGCGCTGAATTATCCAGCAAGGCCTTGTTCCAACCAGAGGCCGCATTATGAACATCAATGCTGTAGGCCGCTGCCTCCAGCGGTGACATGCCGTAATGGTCATCGGTGGGATGGAATGTTTTCACATGCAATATAAGGCTCTGGCCCGTGGCAGCATCAACGGGGAATTGATGTTCCTTACCTGAAATGCCATAAGCATACGCCCTTGGCCAGCCATTGGGGCCTGGAATGATTTTCATACGATCCGGACGCAAGGCATACAATTCCAGAGGCAGGCCATCGCCGCCCATGACAGCTTCCAGATAACTGTTGCCCGCGATATTCAGGTAAGCATAGGCCGTCTCAAAAAATACCGCGCGGCCCTGAGATGGATTAGGCCTGTTCAGCAGATCAAGCAGCGGATGATGGTTTAACCTCTGATCCCCGCGAAATAACACCAGCGGCACGGCCGCCGCTGATTCCGACAAAAGCCGGATGGCGCGGTGTGTGATAACATTTTTGCGGTAGCCTTCATCGGCCAGGCTCTGATAATTTCGGCCAGACCAACGCGCCTCATTCATCCCGACCCATAATGTCTCCGCCCCGCCCAAAAGAGAAGCAACGGCACTCTGCTTCAGCTCTGACGGTTTATTTTCAGATGGCTTTATTCTTTGGAATAATCTGTTTAACGGTCCCATATATCTCTCCAATATGGTATTTGAATTTTAAAATTTCTGTGAATTTTACATAAAAAAACCTCCGCAAAATTGCGAAGGTTGGTCATAAAAAAAGCCCCGCATTATGCGAGGCTTTTTAAAATTTTTAGTATTTAATTAGTATTTAAGCGGCTTTTTTGATGCTTTTTGTTTTTACGTTTAAGTTTGAAGTTGCGCTAAACTTGCCATATTTAGCATAACAAGACATTTTAAACACTTCGTCGCCCATTTCATGGGCAACGTTTAAAAAAGCACAATATAAGTCTTTTTCAAAAACTGTTTTTTCCATATCAGTAGTCCTTCTCTTAATCGTCATTACTATATATATGCACCCAACTGCCTATAATTTCAAGTCTTACATCACTTCTGCTTAATTTCATTGCAGCAACGACACTTGTATACACTCTTCGATCGGTCTCTGTTTGCATTAAAATTTTTACCTCATTCGAAGGCATAACAGTTTTGCTTAATAATAAGGTGCAGGTTATGAATAAAGTATTAATTGTAGCAAATAAGTCATAGTCTTGACCAGGGGAGTTGAGCGTTGGTGATATATAAGCCCATAATACTTTAAGTATAGGATCGGCGTTGTTACGGTGCATATGATTCACGTGTAAAATAGCCATATGATCATCCGTATCGCTGTCCATAAGTATATAAATACAATAATCATCTGTTGCGCTCGGCACACGAGACTCTACAATAGACTTAGCAAAAGATAGTGGCATCTCAAAATATTCCGATGGGGCGGCTTCCCCCATAGCTTCAAGTTGCTGAGCCCATTGAGTTTCACACCCATCAAATAATTTGTTTTCTAAAGTGGCCCGTAATAATTCATAAGACATGATGTGACCCAATAAGTAATTTGTAACTAATAATGACACACAACTAACGAGTGAAGTACCTATTGTCAATAAGGTATAGATCCTAATATCAAATCTAAGCCGGACGCGCGGTAAAGTTACGCCGCAGGTTCTGCACTTATGCTTAAAAGCTTGTGTGAAGTTTGCAGTTGCGGGACCTTGGCCGCCGTCCGGGCATGCCTGATCGTCCAAAAAAATTGAACGATAAGCAGGTAAAAAATTAAAAACGTCTTATTTTCGGGCTTGATGCCGATTTCAGTAATAATTCCGTGATCGCCCAGACCATGGCATCAAGCCTGTCCGGGCTTTTACCATCGCTCAGGCCGCTGCTGGTTAAAGAGCACATCTGGTCTTCTAATTCGGCGAAGAAACCATGATGCTTCACTCTTTCCTGTTCATATAAGGCCGCGACGGGTTCTGCCCTTAAGACTTTCCCCCGGCTTGCCCGTACCGCGCGGTAGCTCACATCAGGATCAATCTGGCGCAGCAGGCTTTCCACCAGTTCACCGCCATTATTCACCTCGGCCACCATTCGGTCGGCCTCATATTTATGATAAGCCGCCAAGGCGGCCTTTGCCCACCCAAGGGGGCTTAAGCCCTGAACCGAACAGTCTTCCAGAATATAAGCCTGATTATTATTGTCCCGGCCCGCCACAATGATGCCGCAGGTATCGGCATTCTTGCCGCTGGTCACGGGCGGGTCCACCGCAACCACAATACGGCTCAGAGGCGGAACTTCCCTCGCTCTGAGGCTTTCCAGCAGATCCCGGTTCCATAATGCCCCCGGCACATCACTCAGGATCTCGCCATATATCTCTTGGCGGCCAATGCGCGTGCCTTCATATTGCCCCACCACCTGTTCAAAGAAGCTCTGCGGCAGATTTGATCTGTTATCATATGTTGACCCGCGCACCACTTGCGTTGTCTCATCCTCCACCAACCGCCGCAGCAGGGGAATATTACGCGGCGTTGTCGTGGCCAAAACCTTCGGAGCCTTACCGAGCCGAAGCCCCAGAAGCAGGTTAGACCAGCTATCTTCAAGATAACGCCATTTTGCCAATTCATCCGCCCAGGCCACATGATGTTGCGGGCCGCGCAGTTGATCGGGCGATTCCGCAGAATATAAAAAGGCCTGTATGCCATTGGGCCAAACCAGTTTTTTATTACTGCTTTCAAAGGTCGGCATGAAATCCTTATGCGTGACCGCCAGTAATCCGCTCTCGCCCTCAATCATTGTCAGGCGGCCATCCAGAAAAGTATCCGCCACCAGCGCAATCCTCTCCGGCGCGTCCTTTGGGGCCTTCAATGGGCTATCGCCTTCGGTAAGGCCCCTTATCCATTCAACAGCGGTTCGGGTTTTGCCAAAACCGCGTCCCGCCAATATCAGCCAGCAGAACCAGTTTCCTTCGGGCGGCAATTGATTTTTTCGCGCCCAGAAACGCCAGTCATAATTCAGGGCCTCACATTCATCTTCGGTTAAATCCGCCAGAATTTCATGTCTGCGCTCATGACTTAAAGAAGACACCCATTCCGCAAGGGCGCGATTATCCTTGCTATCAGGCCCCGTCAATGGGTTTAGCCGCCATCTGATCCAGTTTTTTCATTAATCGTGCGCGCGGGGAATGGCCCTTGTTTTTGTCAACAGTTGCCGCGCGTTTTTTACCGTCCCCAAATATCTCTGGCCGGTGCGCCTTCAGCAGAAAGATGGCGATTTTCTCATCCACCAGCCGGCCCTCTTCTGTATCATTTATTTCATTCACGTCTTTGCCCATTGCCTTGTCCCATAAATATGCTTCCAGATAATCCAGAGCCTGATCCATGGCATTCTGCCATTTTTCGCGAAAATCAGGCCGAAGATTACGTTGCCGATACACCAGAGAACGATCCAGACCCGCCTTTGTCGTGGCCTTTGTCACATTGCCGGTTTGTTGTAAT
>JAJRQU010000163.1 GCA_024280095.1 Alphaproteobacteria bacterium
ACCCCGGCCTTTGCCCAAACCAATGTTTCACGGCTTATGACAGATTTGGATGAGCTTCGCGCCCAAGGGTTTAAATTGGCGGTCATAGATACGCCGCCGGCGATTACGCTGGCGATTCAGAGTGTCATTGCCGTATCAGACCTGATTGTTATCCCCACAAGGCCCAGTCCCCACGACCTTCGTGCCGCTGGCGGAACTGTTGAGCTTGCGGATAGAACGGATAAACCATTCATGTTTGTCGTGAATGGGGCAACCCCGCGCGCGCGGATAACCTCTGATGCCGCAATTGCTCTGTCGCAACATGGGACGGTGGCGCCCGTTACGCTTCATCACAGAACAGAATATGCCTCTGCCATGATTGATGGCAGAACGGTTATGGAAGTAAATCCCGGCGGAAAATCGGCGACGGAAATTGAGGATCTATGGGAATATATTAATGATCGGCTGGAAAAGAATTTCAGAAGAACTGTCTTTCAAAATCAGTCAGTTCAAGGAAAATCCTCCTCTCAGCGTGGTGGCTTTGGCCGCAGACAAGTACAGGCGTAAAGAAATGAAAAATGTAAAAAATGTAAAAGGCGTATCACGGCTCACCGGCTCACTTTTGGCAAAAAAAGGAACCGCCGCACCCTCTCCTGCGTCATTATCCATGAATCAAGCCGTTTTGGATCGTTTTCCAGCACCGGAATATGACCCGGCAACATCAACGCCCGTTGGTGGGCCGGGTTCTCACGATAACGATTCGTTGGAAAGTGCCATTGATTCCGTTAAAAAAATATCCATCCGTCAAAATGGCGCTACGCCAAATAATAAGTCAGGCAAAAATCTAGATATTTCAAAAGAAGCTGTTTCTGATGACAGCGTTCCGGACAAGGGAAAAGCACCCAGAGGTAACCCTTCTGGCCAAAAGTCAAATTTTGGATGCGCCCCAGAAAAGCAGTCAGGAAAGCAGCCAAAAAAGCAAGTTGGCACGAAACGAATTGCTATGACATTACGTATGGAGCCAGAAAACCATCTGAGGTTACGGATATTATCCGCCCATACACGAAAAAGTTGTCAAGTCATTCTCAGTGAGGCTTTGGATCTATACTTTATGGAAAATGAAGAGCAGGTCTACTTTAAAGAAATCGCTTCCCAAAATAGATAAATTTCGAATGATGCGAAATTTTAAAGACATGGAGCATAAGATGATGCAGAAAAAAAAGAGTTTTAAAATGAAACAATTTGGTCCGGATTTTAGACGCGCGTATGGCGCAAATTTGCGCAAAACCTTGGCGACCGCAGCCATACCGCTTTTGCTTGTCGCCTGTTCTGGCGGTTCAGATTACCAAGCAACAAATTATGACAATATAGATAGAGGTGAGCAAGCCGCCACCATGACAAGATCTTCTGCTGCGGACAGCAGTTTTGTGGCGTTGGCCAATGAAATGGCTATAGACGGGGATCATAATGCGGCAATTCCTCTATACCGCCGGGCCATAAAATATCACCCCTTCTCTTCAGAGCCCTTGATTGGCCTTGGCGATAGCTTACGGGCCATTGGTCAATATCAACAGGCCGAAGAAGTATATCGATCCGCATTGTCGCGCAATGAACAAAATGTGCGCGCCTTAACAGGGCTTGGCAAAACATATATTGCGTTAAACCGGCCAACGATGGCGGTGCCAATGCTTCAGGATGCCGTGTCGTTAAATTCGAGGAATATTGAATCTGTCACAAGTCTGGCTTTGGCGCTTGAGATGCAGGGCAGTCCCCGAGCAGCGATGACGGTCTATAGAGACGGCCTTGATATGGCGCCGGATAATCTGAAACTTTTGAATAATTATGGTTTGTCCTTATCGCTGCAATCTCGTCATGATGAGGCGATTGATGTCCTGAAACAGGCGGCGCAACATCGGGACGCAGGGGCAACGCACAGACAAAATCTTGCCATGGCCTATGCCCTCTCAGGCAATGAAATGATGTCATCCCGGTTGTTGTCTATTGATAATGGCCCGGATTTAACCAACGAAAGCCTCGGATATTTCCGCATTTTGGCGAGCCTAACATCAGATGACCGATTTGATGCGGTTGTTCGGCAATCGGCAAGCTCCAAAACCGATACATCCGAGACGGCAAATGAAGTTTTTGTCGATGATGATCGCACTAAAAATATTACGGTTGCCCGTTTGGTGGAAGTGCCGCCAGAACCTATGGCGGTCATTGAACCAGAGCCTGTTGTTGTACCGGAACCCGTAGAAGAGAATGTACCGCCATTGCTTGGGCCGCAAGGTTGGGCCTTGCAAATTGCCGCCTATCGCAAGAAGTCAGAACTTATGCCCGGCTGGGAAAAACTGAAAAAGAAATATGCGGACATCATCGGTGATCTTGAGCCACGCCGTTCTGAAATTGATCTTGGCACCGCCAAATTCGAAGGCGGGCCCAGCGGTTTCTATTATCGCTTGAATGCGGGGCCGTTAACCAGTTTGGAAGAAGCGCAAAATGCCTGTAAAGAAATCAGGCTGCAAGGCACGGATTGCTGGGTCCGTATTCCGGAAGCTGCCGAGGGCAGCGTAGCGGAAGAAGATGTTGAAAAAGCAGAAGAATTCCGCCAGAAAGTATATTCCGACAAAGAAACAGAAGAGAAAATAGACGTGCCTGAGGAAAATTCTGAAGAAACCCCTTTTAACGGCGTTTAATATTATATTTTTCAGGAATGCTTAAAGGGCTGATCCAGATATGCTGGATCAGCCCTTTTAAATTTGATTTTGTTTGTGCTTAAGCCGCGTGACTTGCTTGGGCTAATGAGGTCAGAATGGCATAAATGGCATCGCCGCCCTCTGACCCGCGCAATTTTTCACAGATGGCCTTGTCCCGCAATGTTCGGGACACCTTTGCCAAGGCCTTGAGGTGATCTGCACCGGCTGTTTCTGGTACAAGAAGCAAAAAAACGAGGTCTACCGGCTGATCATCCAGAGAGTCAAAGTCTATGGGATGTTCAAGGCGTGCAAATATACCATAGGGCCGATCCAGATTGGGAAATTTGCCATGAGGTATGGCAACACCGTGCCCCACGCCCGTGGTGCCAAGTCTTTCTCTTTCCAGCAGTACATCAAGAATATCATGATGTGTTATGGGAATGATCTTTTCCGCATAAGCCGCCAATTCCTGTAAAGCCTGCTTTTTACTTGAGGCCTTAAGGTCTGGTACAATAGAGTTCAGGTTTATAAGGTCTGTAATTTCCATACGGACAATTTTCTGTTGTTAATCCAATTGGTTTATTTATGGTCTATCTTTGGGTCTATCCAGCCAATATTTCCATCAGTACGGCGATAAACCACATTTAACCCGCCATGTCCACTGTTACGGAACATCAAGGTCTGTAATTCACCCAAATCCAGCCGCATAACGGCATCGCTCACGGATACTTCAGGTATATCAAGCTGCATTTCCGCGATGATGGCCGGTTGAAGATTCTCATCAGGCTCGCTGGCGGCCTCTTGTTCAGCTTCAAATACATTATATTGTGCTGGTACGCCCATCGTGTCATTTGGACGGTCTTTATGGTGATTGGTAAGCCGTCTTTTATACCGGCGCAATCTTTTTTCCATTTTCTCAGCAGCAGAGTCAAATGCGGCATAGACGTCTTTTTCTTCGGCATGGCTTTGCAAATATACTCCATGGCCCAAATGCACATGACAATCAGCACGGTGTAAATGAGCGTTCTTGGACATTGTTACGGTGCCTTCGATTGAATCAATTGTATTCTCAAAATATTTATCAACAATTCCGTCGATATGGTCTTCGACATATGACCTTAAACTGTCACCAATATCCATTTGTTTGCCAGTAACGATAATATTCATTTTTAATTCAACCATTCTCAGATAACTTATTTAATAAATGAGCCCGTACAATGTTTCATAGATATAATTCTATTGAATATTGCACAAGGCCGGGGAAGTTAGTGTTTGGCTTTACCTTTGTCAAGCTCTCCAAAACTTCCGCTGTCATCAGTGGTAAAGAATATAAAATTCAATACCGCCAATTTTACTGCTTTCCACAGAAAACGCTATCTGAAATTTTTCTGTGTGATGTCTTGTTAGAAAGCAGAATTTTTATTTCTCCGCCGTTGTATGGAAGAGGGAATGTTTAAAGATTCTCTATATTTTGCGATGGTTCTCCTTGCAATATCAATACCTTTTGCTCTTAATATGCTGACCAGCTTGTCATCGGACAGAATTTTTTTGGGCTCTTCGGCATCTATCAATGCCTGAATAGCATGTTTGACAGATTCCGATGAGTGGCTTTCTTCATTTCCCACGGCGGAAATGCCTGTGGTGAAGAAATATTTCATTTCAAAAATGCCCCGATTGGTTGCGATGAATTTATTGGATGTTACGCGACTCACCGTACTTTCATGCATTTCGATCGCATCGGCAATTGTTTTTAAATTTAAGGGCCGGAGATATTTAACCCCCTTTTCGAAAAAGGCGTCTTGATGTTTGACCAGTTCCGAGGAGACCTTCAAAATGGTTCTGGCCCGCTGATCCAATGCCTTAACCAACCAATTGGCAGAGGCGGTACATTCGGCCAGATATTCTTTTTCCTCTTTGCTATTGGTATGGGTTTTTATTTCTGCGAGGTAATGATTGTTGAATAGTACCTTTGGCAAGGTCGCACTATTCAGTTCTACAATCCAGTTGCCTTTGGGGTTTTTGCGGATAAAAACATCGGGAATGACCGTTTGAGAGATGGGGACGTTGAAGGCCAGTCCGGGCCTTGGGTTTAAGGCCTGTATTTCTTCAATCATATCTTTGAGATCTTCGGTATCAATCTGGCATAACCGCATTAATATGCTGTAGTCCCGCTTGGCGAGATGTTCCAGATTATCAAGAAGGGTCTCCATGGCGGGATCAAGCCTGTCATTATTTCTTTGTTGAATTTTAAGGCATTCGCTCAAACTACGGGCGAAGACACCTACGGGTTCCAGCGTTTGGGCAATTTTGACAATACGGTCAATTTCTTCAATATCGCTCCCAAAACGCTCGGCGATTAATGCGCTGCTCTCGGTTAAATATCCGGCATCATCCAACATCCCGATCAGGAACCGGATGACAATCTTGTCATTTTCAGCCTCTGAGAGCATGTTAAGTTGGCCGAGCAAGTGATTGCTTAAAGAGATATTTTCTGATAGCCGAAGATCCATGGCAAAGTCTGTGTCTTCAAAGCTTCCGCCGCCGCCGATCATGGATTTTGAACTTAGGCCCAGATCATTGTTGGACAGGGCACCGGGAGGGGAATCATTGGGGCAGTCATTGGTGAAGTCATTGTCAAAATTTGTATCCAGCGCAGATTCGGTATTTTGATTCTCGCCGCCGGGATTGTTCAAATAATCATCCGCTGTTGCTGTTGGTTGGGCGTCACTATTTTCGCTGCCCGTCTCTTGGTCGGGTAACGGCTCATTTTCAGCAGGTTTTTCCGATAGATCCGAATTTTCCCCATGTTCCAAAAGAGGGTTTTTTTCAATTTCTTCCGTGACAAAATCGACAAGGTCAATATTGGAATATTGCAGCAGTTTTATAGCCTGCTGCAACTGGGGGGTCATGACCAGCGATTGCGATAGTTTTAATTCAATTCTTGGCGAAAGTGCCATATTTTCTTTACCCCGCCTTATAAGCTAAAGCTGTCCCCTAAGTATACACGACGCACGTCTTTATTGGCGACTATTTCTTCTGGCGTTCCGGACATCAACACTTGGCCATCGTGAATAATGTATGCTCTGTCAATAATATCAAGGGTTTCCCGCACATTATGGTCGGTTATTAAAACCCCGATCCCCCGGTCTTTAAGATGGGAAACCAGCGTGCGAATATCCGAAATCGCAATGGGATCGATTCCCGCGAAAGGCTCATCCAGTAAAATGAAGCTTGGTTTTGTGGCCAGCGCGCGCGCGATTTCCACCCGTCGGCGCTCCCCGCCCGATAGCGCGAGCGCAGAGGCATGCCGAATATGGGTGATGGAAAACTCATTTAGGAGGCTTTCCAGAGATTCCTCCCTGGCCTTTCGATTTGGCTCACATATTTCCAGAACAGCCCAGATATTTTCTTCTACGGTCATGCCTCGAAAAATGGAGGCCTCTTGCGGCAAATAGCCAATGCCAAGCCTTGCGCGGCGATACATGGGCAGCCGTGTGATGTCATGGCCGTCCAGCAAAATGCGTCCGGCATCAGGCTCAATCAATCCAATCATGGAATAAAAAGAAGTCGTTTTGCCCGCGCCATTTGGGCCCAATAATCCGACGACCTCCCCCCGGTTGACTTGTAAACTAACGCCTTTTAATACGGGACGCTTGTTGAACTTTTTTTCCACGGCATCAATAACCAGCCCATGGCTTAATTGTGGGGCCGTGAGGGTGGCGTCGTCCTGCAATGGTGATATTTGATTTTGGTTCATATCTTCTTTTTATCGTATAAATGTTAATAGACTACTGATATCTCTTATTAATATTATAAGTAATGATGCGGTAAATATTATTTTTCTACCTTGACCCTAATCATCTTTTTTTTCTTTTTTGGCATCAGGCAAGATGAATTGTCCTTTTACGCGGCCATTATTTGCGGGGCTGCCTTCGATGGTTATCAACCCCGTGTCCAAATTATAGACCAGACGTGTACCGTTAATTTCTCCGTCGTCTCTTTTTAATATTACCTTTCCGCCTAATGTTATGATTCTATCGGCAAAGTCATAGATGCCCCATGTGGCGGTTATGGTCTCGGTTTTGGTGGTTAAGGTTACGGCTCCCGAGGCATCAATGCGGGAAATAGAAGGTTTTTCATTGGCAGAATTCTGATAAAAAACTGTAACGCGGTCAGAATTCAGTGTCAGCTCTTTTTGGCGGATGACCACGTTACCGACAAATATCACAATATCTTTACGTAAATTTGCCTCCAGCTCGTCCGCGCTGATATCGACATCTTTACTTATATTGACGGGTGCATTTGTATCAAATTCTGTTTTCGCGCCTGCTTGAATCTGGGCAGCGGTGTTCGGGAGCATCAGGCTGTTGGCGAAGAGTGCCGTGGATAAAAGTCCAGCTGATAAAAATCTGATGGCCCTTTTCCGTAAAATTTGTTTTTTGATAATCAATTCACTGTTCCATTAAATTCTGTTGTCATTTATCATAATTGAGTTTTGGCAATTCCATGGGCTGTTCAGGATTATAATACATTTTTACATTACCTTTAAGGCGAATAATCTCCTGATTTACATCCACATGAAACTTGTCGGCGCGCAATGTTCCAAAAGGCGTTGATCCTGTCATACCGTTATTTCCCGTGGCAATTTTTTCATTGATCAAAAACAATGTATGGTCAGTGATCAGGTGAAAGTTATTTTCAGTCGTAATTTCTACGGTGCCATTTAAGGTGATTTCTTGTACATCGGCATCAAACATACCATTGGTTGCGCTTATTTTAATGCCTGTTCCGTCGCTCATTTTCAGATCTGCGAGCAGATTTTTCAGATAGTAATCTTTATCATCGTTATTTTTTCGAAAGGCGGTTTCTGCCGAAATATTGACCGGATTATTATGTTTGTCTATACCCACATAGCGTGGTTTGATTAATTTTGCATTTTCGTCGCGTTTGTCCAACCGGTCAATGGCCAGAGTAAAACTACCCTCTTTGCTATTGATAAAGGGCCATAGAACCAAGGCTATGAGGGCAACCACCGTTAAAGCCGGCACAATTTTCTTGAGCAGGCGAGTCCTGTCGATCTCGTGCTGCATCTGCTCAAAGCTTGTCGTTTTGGCCGGGTGTAAATTATTCAGTTTTTCGATTTTATAAACTCTTTAATTTTAAGTATTCTGTTGAAAATCACAGAAAATCCTAATGTGTATGATTCCTATTTATCATATTGCCCATATTCTGGCTCAGCAGTATGGCCAAACCAAGAAGCTGCACAAGCCTCGATATAAAAAGCCCCCGTATAAATGTAGTCTTATAACAGTGTTTGTTCAAGTCTATTGGATGGATTGCTGCGTTACTGATGCGCGAAAATATCCTGTTCATCCCAGCCCATCAGATCCAGGGTTGTCCGGGTCGGTAAAAAATCAAAACAGGATTTGGCCAATTCTGCCCGGCCAGAACGTTTCAGCATGACATTCAGCCGATTGACCAGTTTATGCAGGTAAAGCACGTCTGATGCGGCATAGTCGAGCTGGTCTTGGGATAATTCATCTGCGCCCCAATCCGAACTCTGTTGTTTTTTGGACATGTCGACACCAATCAGCTCCTGACATAAATCCTTTAACCCATGACGATCCGTATAGGTTCGCACGAGGCGGGAGGCGATTTTAGTGCAGAATACCGGACGAACTTTAGCCGCCAGATAATGATCTAAAACCGCCAGATCAAAACGGGCAAAATGAAAAATTTTGACGAGGTTATGATCTTCCAGCAGCGCCTTTAAGTTTGGTGCTTTGGTTTGGCCTTGCGCGATCTGGACAAGATGAGCGTTGCCGTCGCCGCCGGACAGCTGAACGAGGCATAGGCGATCCCGGAGTGGATTAAGGCCCATGGTTTCCGTATCAATGGCAACAGAACCAGAGAATTTGATATTATCCGGCAAATCGCCGCGATGAAGTTCAATTGACATGGATATTCCTTAATTTAATTTAAGACGTAAATATATTTCTTAAATTATATCGTCAAGTGAACGTAACAGGCAATGATTATTCTGCGCACGGGGCAAAATAGCTTCAATATGATTTTTACCCTGCTGCCGTTAAATATTTTGGGGGACAGTCAGAAACCCTTGATCAGCGTGAGGCCAAATACGGTTGCGGTCTGACCATCAATACGGTCAAAATTTATTGTAGGGGCAAGGCCAACCTCACCGATATGAAAATCATAGGCGGCCCCCAGTCGCCAGGCATCTTTACTTTGAGAGCCTTCATAATGGGCCTTCTCTTTCCCGTAACCAACCGAAATTCTTAATTCTTGCCAGGGATGAAGATGCAGTTCCGCCATATAGATGCTGACGCCATCCCCGTTATGGGCATTGGGGCTATGTTCATAAATAACGCCGACCCCAATCAGATCCGTAAGGCGGCGTTCATATTCGATGCCAAAAGTGGCATCTGTATTTCCATCAATATTTGTGAAGCCGCCAAAAACACCAATGATATTTTTCTTGATTTCGGAATGGCCATCATCGGAGGCTATGGCGGGGGCCGTGGTTAGGGCGATCATGGAGACGACAGAGAGTGACATAATAATTTTTTTTGACTCAAACATAAAAATTCCTTTTGTCTAATGATTTGTCATCATCAGCCTATATCGTGATCTCCTAATATATGGTAAATTTTTAAAGCATTGTTTGTTATGATGGCCGCTGCCATACGATAGAGCCAAAGGCGTGGCAATCGGGGCAGTTGGCGGCATAGTTTTTCTGTTTCGTCCCGCAGGCTCCGCATTGCCATACGGGATCGGGTGCGGCTTTCGCTGCGCTGGCCCTATGACCCTCGGCGGCTTGTTGGTCGTTTTTTTGCAGTATTTCCAGCCGGCTCAGCAGATGATATGTTTCATGGGTTGCCATATTTCCCGTCAGGATTTTCTCTAAAGCCTGTTTGGCCTCCCCCCAATGGGCGGTATCAAGGCTGACTTTTGCCAATAAATGCAAACTATGAAGGGCATCGTTATTAAGAGCGGTAAATTTTTGTATCCGGCGAAATTTTTCGCTCGGACTTTCCATGGGCTCTAAATCCAGAAAAAACTGGCCCAAGTCGGGATGAGGGCAGATTTTCCACGTGGCTTCAATAATTTTTCGCGCCTTTGATTTTTCGCTCTGCGCCTGATAGAGCCGCGCCAACAACAGGGCGGCGGGGGCGAAAGATGGCGCATTTTTTAAGGCGTGAAGGGCAAAGTCACAGGCAGATTTCTTTTGGCCGGAAAGATCAGCTTCCAGCGCCTGACAATAATTTATGACGCTGCTGAGATGTTTTTGGGTTTCGGTGTCTATCGCTTTGCTTTTATCCAGCCCTGATAATTCCTGTCTGGCCTCGGCCCAGTGATGTAATTGTGTGGATATGTCAAATATCTTACGGCTAATCCAGATGTTTCCGGGCCGTAATCTGCGCATTTCTTGTAAAATTGCCGATGAATCCTGCGGCGAGGAGCCTTTATCAAGACGGAATTTAAGGGCGCTTAATTTGCTATTGGGATTCTTTTCGAGCAGCCTCAGATAGTCTTCCTGGGCTTTGTCCGTACTTACGTGCAGCAAAAGGCGCAGCGGGCCATTATCCATCGGCAAAAGGCTGCGGGCTTTTTTACCATGTTTGAGCGCAGCAGCCTTGTCCCACGCAGCAAGAGCAGCCCAGCCAAGATCTAATTCTGCCAACCCTTTCTGGCGGCGAGTTTCCAGTTTTTTGGCCCGTCTTTTGGGGCTTTTTAACGGGTTGTCCGTTCTGAACCAGCGATAAAGTTTGAATATATACCAACATAAGATCGTATATAGAAAAATGAGCAGACCAAAAATCGCCGCGCTCATGCGAATTTCACGGCCCTGCCAATTAAGCAACAGAGTTCCCGGATTATCGGCAAGCCATACCGCGCCAAGAGCCAGAAATATTGCCAGAGTAATATAGAGCGCAAGCCGAATCATAGCGGCACCTCTGTCTTGGGCGATAGTGTTTCAGAGTCAAGATAATAGGCGGCGGCAAGGCTTTCAATCCGATCCAATTCCGTTTCAGCCCGCAGATAAATTTCTGCCTGTATGATCCAAACATCAAGTGTTTCCTGAATATTATCCGGAAGCCTGCTCAGCAGCGCGAGACATTCTTTCAGATCAAACCGGGCAAGCATTTTCTGCGCGCTTGCGATGACGCCGTCAAGATTTTCTGTATCAAAATATCCTGTTCCCAAATTTTCTGTGTTAAAATCTTCGGGGATAGGGTTGGTCTTTCGTACCATAATCAGGTTCTTGCCATTGTTATAGGCCCTTTTCCACCAAGGGTCATCCGCCTGACGTGAGGCGGAACGGATCAGGGCGGGGATTAGATTATCAAATTGATCTCTGATTTTATCTTTGGTGACAACACCATTTTTATGTTGGCTAAGCCAACTAAGGGCATCATTAAGCTTGCTGTTATGGGCAAAGCTGCCGCGCGCCATCATGGATGACAGGGCCGCTATTTCCGGGCCAAAGGCCTGACCGGATGCGACCTTCCGCCGAAGCTCTCCAATACGAAAGGCCAGCAATGCCCCGCTATTGTCCCGGTTCGCATAGGCTTCAACTGCGCTGAGGCGGCGGCTTATCTGATCTAAAATTTCCGCTTGTGATTTTGTGGTTTCAGAAAGCTGCCGGCGTTCCTGCCGGGCATCCTGGGCATCAGACAATCCCTTGCTTAGGGGCACAAAGGACGCTTCCAATTGGCTCATTCGGTTCAACAGCATATCAATTCTGGCTGATTGAGACAGATCGGTTTTTTTGCTTTCGGCCAATCGTTGCGCTTGCTCTAATGTATCCAGCCGCGCCATGAGAATAGAACCTGCTTCAGTGTCCGGGGTTGTCATTTCTCCAAACCGGTTATTCAGGTTATTATCGGCTGCTTGAAGGTCTTGGATCTCGTTATTCTGTTGCGCGAGCTGGCGTTCCAAAATGGTCACCTTATTCCCTAACAGGCGGACTTCTGTGTTGTTGGTGCCCGCATTATCCATCTGTTGGGCCCAATTGGCAACGAAGGGCAATCTGTTTTTAAGGACGGGCAGGAAATATATTCCCGCGCCGGTACCAATCAGGAAAACCAACAGGACGAGCAATATCCGCAATGACCAATTAGCTTCGCTTATATTTTTAGGTTTTTCTTGTTGTCTTTTTGGCTTAGGCTCAGCTTTAGCTTCAGACAGTTTCTGACTTTCTTTCCGTTCGGTCATTGCCGATTTTCCTCTAACTTTACGCCAACCAAATTAAACAGGCTTGATTGATTTGGATGTTTCGCGGTTAATATTTTTTGCCAGGAATATGAGCTTATCACATCAGATACGGCTGAACTAAGGCAAAGTGCGGTAATTTCTGTTAAATGATTTTCCATGCCGGACAGATGAATAAGGTCGATAAATATTTTTGCGCTGCGCGGGGAATAAAAGGGGATATGGCTGATCTGGCCTGATTTAATTATCTTTTGCGCGGGGACTGTTAATGCGGCTGACTTTATCGCTTTATAAAGCGGCGCGCGGACAAGTTGAAAGCCCGTGGCCTCTAATCTGCCCGACAAGTCCCCGGCGATATCTTGGCCCGAGATATGTAATATTGGGCCAGACGCCTTATTAAGGCTGCGGGTTATAAGCTCTGCTAATTCTATAACATTTCCGCCGGCGGTATATATGGATTGAAAACCCGCCGCCTCTGCCTCGCTTGCGGTGGCCTCCCCCACGGCAAAGCACGGGATATCACGGGTTTGATATATACGAACAAAAGCCCTGACGCCATTTGCGCTGGTGAAGGCGATGGCCTGGAAATTGGCCAGGTCAATTTTCTCCTGAGGGAGAAAGTTTATTTTAAGCAAAGGTTCAGCCTGTACCCTGTGGCCAAGGGATAATAGGTGGCGGGTTAATTTCCGAGAATCTTCTTCTGGCCGGATGAGCAGGAAATGCATTGATAATCCTCTATGCCCCTAATCCAATGTTAAGTTTCTTGAAAAAATCGGCACCAGCATTCTTTTTTAACGTCTCGCCGACGGTGATGCCCAATTCTTCCGGATCCGTTCCTGTGCCTTCAAAAGAATGGCTTTCACTGCCGTCTGGCAAGGAAATAAACCCTTTCAGGCTTAACAAACCGCTCCTTATGGTGGCCAGCCCCGCGATTGGTGTGCGGCAGGAGCCGTCCAGAATTTTCAACATGGCCCGCTCTGCCCTCACACAGATTTCGGTATCGTGATGGTTCAGGGGGCGCAAAAGCTCTTTCGCCCGATCATTGGTGCGGGCAATTTCAATACAAATGGCCCCCTGCGCGACAGCCGGTAGAAATTCGTCAACCTCAATGGGGTGAATGCGATCATCTTTCAGGCCGAGCCGGTTTAAGCCGGCCATGGCAAGATAGGTGGCATCAACGATATTTTCATCCAGCTTTTTCAGGCGGGATTGCACATTGCCGCGAAAAGTCGAGACCGTGATATCGGGTCGCAAAGCCAGTGTCTGAGCTTGCCGCCGAAGGGACGCTGTGCCGATATGCGCGCCTGCGGGCAAATCTTTTAACGCAGTGGCCTTGGCAGAAATAAAGGCGTCCCGCACATCTTCTCTTTCAAGGTAACAGGCGAGTTCAAGCCCTTCCGGCAGGCTGGTGGGCATATCTTTCAAGGAATGAACCGCAATATCAATATGGCCCTTGATCAGGGCCGCCTCGATTTCTTCTGTGAATAGCCCCTTGCCGCCGATTTCGGATAGGGCGCGGTCAAGGATTCTGTCTCCCTGTGTTGACATGACGATAATTTCGACCGCGTGATCCGTTAAATTCTTATGGGCGCGGCACAGGCGATCTTTCACTTCATGGGCTTGGGCCAGCGCCAAAGGGCTGGCTCTTGTACCGATACGAACCGCGATGTCGTCTTTTTTTGTGTCTTGCACGGGGAATAAGCCTTATACAATAGGTTCTATAAATATGAATCTTTGTAGAATATATTTAACGGCGATGCCATAAATAACAACCTCAAATGTAAAATGATGCGCGATATGGGTAAAAACATCAAGATCTTGGGACTGGAAAGCAGCTGCGATGAAACGGCGGCGGCGGTGGTTAATGGGGAGGGTGAAATATTATCCAATGTCATATTATCCCAGTTTGAAGAACATAAAGCTTATGGCGGCGTTGTGCCGGAAATAGCCGCGCGGGCGCATATTGACCATATGGACAGGCTGATTATTCAAGCTTTGGAAGAAGCCAATTGCGGCTTTGATGATTTGTCCGCTGTGGCCGCCACCTCTGGTCCGGGCCTGATCGGCGGGGTCATGATTGGCATGATGACGGGCAAAGCCATTGCGGCGGCAAAAAACATTCCGTTCATCGGGGTCAATCATCTGGAAGGCCATGCGTTAACGGTCAGAATGACGGACAAGGCGGAATTTCCGTATCTATTGCTTCTGGTTTCCGGCGGTCATTGCCAGATATTGGCCGTGAAGGGGGTCGGCGATTATCAACGGCTGGGCACCACCATTGATGATGCGGCGGGCGAAGCCTTTGATAAAACGGCAAAGCTTTTAGGGCTGGGTTATCCCGGCGGGCCGGCGGTGGAGGAAGCGGCAAAGCGCGGCCTTGAAACACGGTTTAAATTACCTCGGCCCCTGAAAGGAAGACCGGGCTGTAATTTTTCTTTTTCCGGTCTGAAAACGGCGGTTCGGCGCGAGGTGGAAAAGCTGGGCGGCGACATAAATCAGCAGGATATATATGATCTGGCCGCAAGTTTTCAGAAGGCGTTATGTGACAGTATTCTGGATCGCATGGGCCGGGCGATGGATTTATATCTTGAACAATATCCGGCGCATCACCATATGCTTGTGGTGGCGGGCGGTGTGGCCGCCAACACGGCCTTAAAAAGTAATTTAAAACAACTTTGTGATCATAAAAAATTCACAATGCGCGTACCGCCCCCGAGCCTATGTACGGACAATGGGGCGATGATAGCATGGGCTGGTGTGGAAAGATTGAGGCTAGGACTGTGCGACGGGCTGGATTTGGCGGCCCGCGCGCGCTGGCCGCTTGATCCGGACGCGCCGCCTGCGGCCGGGGCGGGTGTGAAAGCATGAAAATAGATAATAGGAATTTAAAGGGCAATTATGGCGGTTTATAATAAAGTATCGGTGATCGGCGGCGGCGCATGGGGCACGGCCTTGGCGACAATGGCGGCCCGCGCGGGGCGGGACGTATTGCTTTGGGCGCGGGAGGATAGCGTCGTGACGTCAATCAACGAAAGTCATGAAAACAAAGACTTTTTACCGGAAATTTCTTTGCCTAAATCTCTCAGGGCGACGGGAGATATAAGCGAGGCGGCGGAGGCAGACATTATTTTACTGGTGGTGCCGGCGCAATTTGTTCGGGCCATTGGCCTTGAACTGAAGCCCTATCTTAAAGGCAGCATCCCCCTTGTTCTCTGCGCAAAAGGCATCGAGCAATCTTCGGGCAAATTGATGAATGAAGTTATCTCCGAAATTCTGCCCAAAAGTCCGCTTGTTGTGCTATCCGGCCCGACATTTGCGCGTGAGGTGGCTCAGGGCTTGCCCTCGGCAGTAACCATCGCGTCGAAATATCAGCAGATTGCCCAAAATATTGCCGAAACGTTGGGTCAGCCAACTTTTCGGCCTTATTTGTCGAGCGATGTTGTTGGTGCCGAAGTGGGCGGGGCTGTTAAAAATGTTCTGGCGGTGGCTTGCGGGATTGTTGCGGGTTTAGACCTTGGTGAAAATGCGCGGGCGGCCTTGATTACACGCGGGTTGGTTGAAATGGTTCGTTTCGGCGAAATATTTGGCGCAAAACGGGAAACGATGATGGGCTTATGTGGTCTTGGGGATTTAATCCTGACCTGTTCCTCCGCCCAGTCTCGAAATATGTCTCTTGGTATGGCATTGGGACAGGGAAAAGCCGTCGCGGACATCATGGCGGGCCGCAAAACCGTTGCCGAAGGCTATCATACCGCCGGTATTCTGGCAGAGATAGCCGCGCGGGAGAATATTGAAATGCCCATCGCCGGTGCCGTGAATGAAATTCTTCATAAGGGAGGTGATGTGAAAAAAATTGTCCAAGACCTTATGAACCGTCCCTATGTTAGTGAGTTATAAATGTATTTTATAATATTAGCCGAAGACAAATCAGGCAGTCTGGAGCTGCGCATGAATAACCGTCCGGCCCATCTGGATTATGCGCAGGAGCAAGGCTGCGTTACCTTGGCGGGGCCGCTGTTAACAGAAGGCGATAACCCAGAACCCCGGGGCAGCATGTTGATCATTGACGTACCAAACCGCTTGGCGGCTGAAAAATTTGCCGCAAATGACCCCTATGCCAAGGCCGGACTTTTTGCCAAGGTTGACATTATCTGTTGGACGCCGGCTCTTGGCCCCTGGAAACCATAAAGGAAATGTGAAACCATAAAAACATGAAAGCCAGCGACATTCCCGGGGGGCCAAAAAAGGGCGAAATACTTTGCCGCCTTTTGGATATAGAAGACGGCAGGGCAAAAGAATTTGTCTATGGCCAGGGCGATGAAATACGGGATATTTTTATTCAGCGCAGGGGGGACAGGATATATGCTTATGAAAATACTTGTCCTCATGCTTTTATACCCCTGAATATGAAGGCAGGTGACTTCACCGAAAAAACAGGTCAATATTTAATCTGTCAGAATCACGGGGCCCTGTTTGATATTAAAACCGGCCTATGCCTCGCGGGGCCCTGTAACGGGCAATCATTGACAGCAATCGACGTTGACGTAAAAGACGGAAACATCATTGCAATCTAAAGGAAAAAGGAAAATGATCACAGCAGAGACGGAACGATTTATTTTACGGCCTTTTGCGGCGCAGGACATTGATTTTCTGGATGAACTGCATAGTGATCCGTTGGTCATGCGCTATATTCTGGGCCGCACCCGCAGCCATGAGGAGAATATCGCCTATCTGAACCGTCTTATAGAATGGCAGGCAGACCATGGAATCGGTCAACGTTTGGTGATCCGAAAGGAAGATAATCAACCTGTAGGCCGATGTGGCATGAGCTTTTTTTACGGGGCGCAGGTGGACGGCATCCTGTCCTATCAACTAAGCCCCAAAAGCTTTGACGGGGATGGCGAGGTTTCCAGAGTGATAGAGCTTGGCTACACTTTCCTGAGATCCGAATGGGGCAAGGGTTATGCCAGCGAGGCGGCCACCGCCATGAGCGACTATGGTTTGGAAATTCAGAAATTCCCGGAAATTCACTCGATCATTATCAAAGAAAATAAAGGATCGGTGGCGGTGGCGGAAAAGATTGGTGCGAAACGTCTGACAGAATGTCTGTGTTTGGGCAGCCCCGCATGGGATTATCTATCGCAATTGTCATTTGATAAACCAAAAGATATAGAGGAATAGATATGA
>JAJRQU010000164.1 GCA_024280095.1 Alphaproteobacteria bacterium
ATCTATCCTGACCTGTTTTCTGAGTTTCCCCGACCGTCAATATTAAACAATCATCCCGGAAATGCCCGGTAATGTCAATTGGCCGTTATGTTCTTGAGAAACCAGCGGTTCCCGGAAAGACTTTGCTCATTAAACAGAGGCCTTTCCGACTGGCCCCGCTTTTTACAAAAATATTAAAACCACTTATAAAAGCCAGCACCATCTCGTTAGTATTCCGGTGCAAATTCCGGTGACAGTTTACTTTTCGGGCCATTTTTGCGATAAAAGTAAACTGTCACCGGAATTTTACCTATAAAAATCAATTAATGGGTATTGTGTCCCTCGATTTTCAATGGCATGATTTATCTGCATTGAAACATGTCTAATTGGGGCGTTGTTTAACCCCTTTTATGAGAAACAGATTAATCAAAATATCAACAGCAAACACTCTTTTACATCTCTTTGCCTATCTTCCCGCCGCCCTAGTGTCATGTGTTGATGATCAGTGGTTAAAAGCTCGATTGTTTTATTAGGCAAAACAGCTTTACAAATTTTATATAGCTCATCAATTGTGATCATGCCTGTATTGCAATAACTAAGAACCATATTTGAGTTGCTGGTTTTCATACCTTCAAACAAATCAATAAATGCCCTTTGAACTTGAGATTTTATACAGAAAGGGGATTGATGGCGACTTTCCCGATAACGGCCCTTAACGATGTTGCCTCTTTGTATCTGTAATGTAGGGAAATCATATAATACAAGTGTCTCTAATGCGTGATAGAATCTGCTATAATGAACAAAACAATATGGAGGATCGGCATATACTGTTCCACCTTCAAATACTTCTAAACACTCTCTGTAATCAAGAGAAGTGGACCGATGTGGCATTAAAATTGGCGACTTGGGAATGTAGTTCGTAATCTCTTCGTATTTTCGGATAAAGTAACCTTTGATGGAGCGAGTTCTATATAAGAGGATGTCTTTCAGGGATGATTGTGTTTTTGCATCTCTGTATTGTGCATAATGTCCAGTACCTTGGCTAGCATATGCCATGCCAAACATAAGAGAAGATAAAATGACAGAATAATAGGGTTTGTTTTTATATTTCTCTGCTACTTGCCTCAATGCATCTATCCATAAGCATTGCTCGTAACTCCACCATGTTCCAGAATAATTCTTACTAAACAAGTGCCATTTGTAATTGAATTTATGGTCAATTAATTTTTTTTGTTTGTTTTCTATTCTATTAAAAGACTTTAAAGATATACCCTTATCGTAATTTAGATTGAATTCAATCCGATGCTGCAAAACTAATCCTTCTGCTTGAATTATGATTTCATCTGCATTCGGCATATCATTTTCAAAGTAAGCTTTATTATACGTATCAGCGAGAACTCTTGAATAATTTTGTATGTCATTTGAATGAACAACGCATTGTTGGCCTAACGCCCCAGCTAAAGAACCGCTACCCGAGAATAAATCACACACAGCCCTTCCATCATAAACCTGGTTAATTCCATCAAGAATGAAATCCATAATTTTGGATTTAGAACCCATATATTTGATTAAGCTTGGATATTGATTGTGAATCAAGTAATCTTCTATTTTATGGGCTAGTGTCAATGGTTTATCCTTTTGTAAAAACAAAATCCTAAAATAGGATATTAAAATACTATGCTATTGAAAGAGGAAGGTCAATTGGAATAATTATTTTATGAGAGATAAATTATGGGATACACAAAATATTGTTCTTCAAGAATTATTAACTGATTTAAGAGCTGGTGCTCAATTGACGCAAAAGCAGCTCTCAAAACAGCTAAATCGTCCTCAAAGCTATGTTTCAAAATATGAGAGTGGCGAACGTAAACTGACCTTAAGGGAAATTCGAGCTATTGCTATTTGTTGTGGCTCAAACCTTGTCGAATTAATTACTGATTATGAAGAAGAGTTAAATCTAATAGAAGAATAAAAATGAATCCTTATAGATATTTCCCAACAGAGTTTAGAGACAAATACATCATTCAAGAATGGGGGCATGCGCTGGCAATTTTGCAAAGCGAATTTTCAGAGCAATTCGGCGATATTTGTAATGTTTTAGCTTCATTTGAATTGCGAAAAAGCAGTATCGTTAAAGGTGGTGGTGGTAAATCTAAAGTGTCCGGATATTTGGATAATTACTTATATGGTCTCGGGTGGTCGGAAAAAAGCTTCGATACATCAATATTGATTGATGGCGAAGAGCATGAAACACCTACGCATAAAATTGATTGTGTCAAAGGGCGCATTGCACTGGATATAGAATGGAATAATAAAACAGAATTTTATGATCGCGACTTAAACAATTTTCGCATGCTACATAATCTAAATGCTATTAGCGTTGGAGTTATAATAACTAGAGATACAGGGTTGCAAGAAGACGTTTTTAAACCTTTGGGAATACATAAAAAATACGGTGCATCTACAACTCATCACAAAAAACTTATCCCAAAAATCGAAGGTGGCGGTGCGGGTGGTTGTCCATTACTAGTTATAGCTGTTAAGTCTGGCGCGTATGTAGAAGATATTTGACCAGAAAGCCAAGTTTTGAAATAAATCGAGGGACACAATACCTATTTTCTCTGCTTCCGTGATCGCCCCGTTTTCTGACAGAATGCTGTTATCAAATACAGATAAATTTGATAGCTCCCGTCATTAAAGAATACTGTCTGGCGACGATTCCCACGCTGGGTAATGTGATGGGGGTGGTAGGAAATCACCAGCCTTGCTAATCTGACCATAAGAAATACCTAGCAGAAATACGCTTAAAGTTAATTAATAGATATTGTGTCCCCCGATTTTTTGATAAATTTTAATGATTCTAAATTGTACTTTTAGGCGGGCTGCTTTATAAAATGGTATAGATTGCGACTCATGATGATTATTCAACAGACTAGACATAAGGAAAAGACCATGACCAGAGTACCTGACGTAACTTTTAAAACCCGCGTGCGTAATGATGCCTTGGAAGGCCCAAATCCCTTTGAATGGAAAGAAGTGACTTCGGATGACCTTTTTAAAGGCAAAAAAGTTGTTCTTTTTGCCCTGCCCGGTGCCTATACGCCGACCTGTTCCACCACCCATCTTCCCGGCTATGAAGAACATTATGAGGAATTCAAGGCCTTGGGCGTTGACTCCATCATTTGCCTATCCGTCAATGATGCCTTTGTTATGTATAACTGGGGTCAGGCACAGAAGGCAAAAAATGTCTTTCTGCTTCCGGATGGCAGCGGCGAATTTACCCGAAAAATGGGGATGCTTGTTGATAAAGACAATGTGGGCTTTGGCTATAGAAGCTGGCGCTATTCCATGGTTGTGGAAGACGGCGAGATCACAAAAATGTTTGTGGAAGATGGTTTCGCCGATAATTTTGGCGCAGACCCCTTCGAAGTGTCTGACGCGAATACTATGCTGGCTTATCTGAAAAAATAAGTTTCAGCCGATCGAGTTTTTAAAAGGTCATGTCCCTCGGGGCGTGGCCTTTTTTATTTAAAATGCTTCTCTCATATCATACCCGTCACTCCGGACTTGATCCGGAGTCCATATTTACATAGATTTTTTTATTACAGTTTAATGGCCATATTGATATAAAAATGGATACCGGATCAAGTCCGGTATGACGTAGAGAGATTATATATGTTAAATGACCGCTTTTGGCCGGAATCCGAAACTCATATTCAGGCTGTTCTGGCCAATAGCTACAATCTCATTCCATCACAAACTCTGCATCCGAATAACCCTGTAAATACAACAGTGCCGTCAAGTCGCCGTGGCGGATGACAATATCGGCGGCGGCGGCGGCGGCGGGTTTGGGGTGATAGGCGATGCCAAGTCCGGCTTCCCTGATCATGGGGATGTCATTGGCTCCGTCACCAACGGCCATGACCTCATGGGGGCTCAGGGCTGCTTTCTCTCTAAACTCGATCAGGCTGTTTAATTTGGTGGTGCTATCGACAATAGGATCCAGTACGCGGCCCGTTAATTGGCTGTCTTTGATTTCCAGAATATTGCCGCGATTAACCTGAAAGCCGGTCACAGCCGCAATCTTTGAGGTAAAATAAGTAAAACCTCCGGAGACCAGAACCGTATTGGCACCGCCCGCATTTATGGTTTTGATCAGGGCCCTGGCCCCCGGCATTAATTTAACCCGTTCCCGGTAAACAGTCTCCAGCACGGCAGAATCCATGCCCGCCAGCAGGGCCACACGCTCCCTAAGCGCCTGTTCAAAATCAAGCTCGCCCTGCATGGCCGCTTCGGTGATGGCGGATATTTTTTCCTTCAGGCCAGCATAGTCGGCCAATTCGTCAATACATTCGCATTGGATGATGGTTGAATCCATATCAGCAACCAATAGTTTTTTTCGTCGGTGATTTGCGTGCTGAAACCCAAAGTCGAAATTCTCGGTGCGCAGTTCAGGCGTGAGGCTTTCTTTTGCTCCTTCCAGATCACCGTCAAAGAAAATATCAACGGCGATGTCTTCTGCGAGCCATGATACGGCGGTGACGCAGTCCAGCTTGGACGCATAAAATGAAGCCAGATTATCCGTTAACGCAGGTCTTGCCGGATTTGAAATTAATGTCAGAAGATTTTTCATAATATCTCAACCTGTTTTTGCACCCAGAAAAATAATGTTATATATAGGGTGCGCAATCAACGCTATGAGAAAATGCATGACAGTAAGCCAAAAAACAAAAAGAATAATCCTACTGGCCGGGCCAACGGCAAGTGGCAAATCTGCGACGGCACTGAATTGGGCGAAAGACTATGGCGGCGAAATTGTCAATGCTGACAGCATGCAGGTGTACGGCGAACTTTCACATCTATCGGCAAGGCCAACCGCAGAAGAAGAGGCCCTCTGTCCCCATCATCTATATGGGACATTAAAGGGCGATACCCCCTGTTCGGCGGAATTATGGCGCGATATGGCCAGGGCCGTGATTGAGGATATCTGGCAGCGCGGCGCGGTTCCCATTGTGGTGGGCGGCACCGGCCTATATTTTAAGAGCCTGATCCAGGGCTTGTCGGCGGTGCCAGAGATAGACCCGGAAATCCGGCAGGAAGTCCGGGCAGCAGTCGCGCGTGATAGTGCTGCTCATGGGCATGAGCGATTGAAACAGGTTGATCCGGTCATGGCAGACATTCTGCCGCCCGGAGATACGCAGCGGGTATGCCGCGCTCTGGAGGTGATATTATCCACCGGAAAATCTTTAAAATACTGGCAAGATATTCCCCCCACCGGCGGGCTTGGCACCTGTGATGATGTGACCATCGAACAGAATGTCATCGTTATGGATCGCCCGATTTTATATGAAAGATGCAACAGGCGGTTTCGCATTATGATTGAAGAAGGCAATGCCCTTGCCGAGGTTCGGGATTTGCTGGCGTTGAATTATGCCCCAACGCTGCCCGTGATGAAATCTTTGGGCGTGCCGCAAATCACCCGCTATTTGCGCGAAGAAATATCGCTGGATGAAGCCATCAGCCTGAGCCAAATTGCCACGCGCCAATTTGCCAAAAGACAAATGACATGGTTTCGCAATCAATGCAGCCATTGGAATCAGATATCTTTGTAATATTAATATAGTATTTATATATTTTTTGTATTATAATTACAAAAATATGGCTTGACTAGGAAATTAAATAATATTATTGTCCGCCGCGTCGGAAATATTGCCTATTACCTTTTATTTGCCATTGGCGGAAGAAACGGCTATATGTTGCTTTCTTTTCTTATGCTTGCATAAATTGAAATAAGATTTTGCTATCGAGGTGATTTTAACGATTTTCTTCGGAAATTAAAGGAACTTTTTTCGGCGAAAAATTAAGAAAATAGAATATAAAGAATAGAATCAAGGAAGGGTCGTTATGTCCGGCAAAGAGCTCAGCGGTGCAGAAATCATCATAAATTCACTTGTGGATTTGGGTGTCGAAGTTATTTTCGGCTATCCGGGTGGTGCTGTGCTTCCGCTGTATGACGCGCTTTATGGTCAAGATAAAATTCGCCATATTCTGGTGCGTCATG
>JAJRQU010000165.1 GCA_024280095.1 Alphaproteobacteria bacterium
CATGGGCCTTTTTGGCCATATCGGCCCAAAAATAGGCCATGGTCACAAGGGCCAGAAGATTTAAGTAATAATGGGCGCCGGCGCCGGCATTATTGGGGTTTGACATGCCATTTTGCATCAGCCACATACTGGCCGCCTGCAAACGGCCATTGGCCTTTTCCAGCCCCGGCATATAATTGCTTAAGGCGTCATTGGTTTTATTGTCATCAATGAAGGTCTGAACCATCTCAAAATAGGCTCGGATCGCCGCGCCGCCATTGGCGGGCAGTTTGCGGCCAATCAAGTCCATGGCTTGTATGCCGTTGGTGCCTTCATATATGGGGGCGATGCGGCTGTCGCGCAGGAATTGCTCCATGCCCCATTCGCGGATATAGCCGTGGCCGCCAAAACATTGTAATGCGCGGCTGGCGGCTTCGACGCCCTGATCGGTCAGGTAAGATTTCAGAACAGGCGTAATCAGCGCCAAAAGCTCTTCGGCTTTTTCCCTTTCGGCTTCATCGGGATGGTCGCGGGTGGTATCTACCAATATGCCGGCCCAAATGGACATGGCCCGGCTGCCTTCGATGAAGGCGCGGTTGGTCATCAGCATACGGCGGACATCAGGATGAACCATGATCGGGTCGGCTTTATCATCAGGATTTTGAGGGCCGGTCAATGCGCGGCCCTGAAGCCGGTCATTGGCATAGGCCACGGCATTTTGCTGGGCAACCTCGGCAATGGCCAATCCTTGGATAGCGACCCCGAGGCGGGCTTCATTCATCATGGTGAACATGGCCTTCATGCCTTTATGCTTGTCACCGAGCAGATAGCCTGTGGCTTCGTCATAATTCATCACGCAGGTGGCATTGGAATGGATGCCCATTTTTTCTTCCAGCGATCCGCAGGATACGCCGTTATTATCGCCGACAGAACCATCGTCATTTATGATGTTGCGCGGAACGATGAAAAGGCTGATGCCTTTGACACCGTCCGGCCCGCCCGGAATTTTTGCCAAAACAAGATGGATGATATTTTCCGTCAGGTCATGATCTCCGGCAGAAATGAAAATCTTGGTGCCGGTGATTTTATAGCTGTCATCGTCTTGCGGCACGGCTTTTGTAGTCAGCAGCCCCAAATCGGTACCGCAATGAGGTTCGGTCAGATTCATGGTGCCCGCCCATTCCGCAGAATACATTTTGGGCAGATATTTTTCTTTTTGCTCGTCCGTGCCCCAGGCATAGATGGATTCTGTCGCGCCCTTGGTCAGGCCGGGATACATGGCAAAGCCCCAATTGGCGGATACCATAATTTCATTGAGCAGCAATCCCAAAGTCTGGGGCAATCCCTGCCCGCCGTATTTGACATCCCCGGTCATGCCCTGCCAGCCGCCTTCTACATATTGGGCGTAGGCTTCCTTGAAGCCGTCCGGTGTGATGACTTTGCCATTTTCCAAGCGGCATCCCTGTCCGTCGCCGGAAAGATTTAAGGGTTGAAAGACATTCTCATTTATTTTTGCCGCTTCGTCCAGAATAGCATCCAGAAGGTCGGGCGTTGCCTCGGCAAAGGCAGGTATATGCTCAAGTTTTTGCAGATTAAAATAATCATGCAGGAGAAATTTTATGTCTTTAACGGGGGCTGAATAAGTTGGCATTGGTTATGTCTCCGATTTCTATATGCTGTTAGCTGCTGGATAGTTTTCTGCCATAAAAATTGTCATTGTATCGACCAGACTGGATAATTCTTCCAGGGTTTCATCAATGTCTTTCTTTTGTTGCTCTAAATTTTTGATTCTTTTGTTGCAGGCCGAGATGGTGACGCGGCATTGTTCTTCTTTACCGCCTTTGCCGTAATGCATGTTGAGAACTTCACGAATATCTGTGATTGAAAAGCCCACCCGTTTTCCGCGCAGGATCCAGATAAGGCGGGCGCGGTCACTGGTGGAATAGATTCTGGCCTGTCCTTCGCGTTTTGGGGCGATGAGGGCTTCATCCTCATAATAGCGCAAGGTTCGGAGGGTGATGCCGAATTCTTCTGAAAGCTCTGAAATGCTATAGGTTCTTTTTGTCATTTTATTTCGTTAAGATTAAGGTGTTAAATAGGGAAATATGCTCTTAAAACTTACATGACGCAGCAACAAATATAATAATAGAATCGATGGGTTATCTTAGTTGACCCTTACGTAAAGGTCAACTAAAAACAAACAGTCGTTTTAAAAGAGCCGTTAATAACGCAAGTTGCCAGTGTGTATTTCAGGTGTATATTGTAAAATTATGCTAAAAACAGTATCATTTTTGGGTCATTTTGTATAGGATTCATTTAGGGTATAAAAGGCAGGTTCGGCTTGCTCAAGGCGCCTTATCAACATAAGACTGAAGAACAATAATCATGCAGATTTACCTGCCTATTGCTGAAATGTCGATCAACATCTTTTTGCTGTTGTTTATGGGCGGAGGTGTTGGTTTTTTATCGGGCATGTTTGGCGTTGGCGGCGGCTTTCTGATGACCCCGCTGTTGATTTTTATTGGTGTGCCGCCCGCCGTTGCGGTGGCAACAGAGGCAAATCAAATCACCGCAGCATCGGTCTCAGGGGCCTTGGCCCATGGACGCCGGGGCGGCATCGATTATAAAATGGGCAGCGTCCTTATTGCCGGCGGGGCGGTTGGGTCGTATTTTGGATCCATGTTATTTACCATATTAAAGGCGACGGGTCAGGTTGATTTGATGATTTCCCTGTCTTATGTGGTGTTTCTGGGGGGCATTGGCGGCATGATGTTCGTGGAAAGCGTGCGCAGTATTTTACGCAACAGGCGCGGTGACAAACCCATAGCTGGCCGCCGCCCCCGCACATGGATAGATGCGTTGCCGTTTAAAATGAGATTTCGGGCGTCAAAAATGTATATCAGCGCTATTCTTCCGCTGGCCATTGGCGGGCTCGTTGGCGTTTTGGCGGCGATCATGGGGGTCGGCGGCGGTTTCATCATGGTTCCCGCGATGATTTATCTGTTAAATATGCCGATCAATGTGGTCATTGGCACCTCTCTTTTCCAGATTACTTTTGTGACAGCAAGTGTCACTTTCCTGCATTCGGTTAACACGCAGACCGTTGATGTTATGCTGGCCCTTATCCTGCTTACAGGCGCGGTTATTGGTGCGCAGGTTGGCGCGCGGGTCGGTTTGAAATTAAAGGGTGAGCAGCTTAGAATTCTGCTGGCGATACTTGTGTTGGTGGTCTGCGGTAAAATGGCGGTGGATCTGGTGAGCGAACCGGATGAGGTTTATTCTATCACTCCAGTGGGGAGAAGCCATTGAGGCCCGAGATAATGCATATATTCCGTTTACTGTTGTGCGGCGGCATGTTTTTTAGCCATCAGGTCAGGGCTGAGCGTATGGTTACGGATCTGTCCAGCCATGCTATTGAAATCACCTCTCAGTTTTCCGGGACTGAGTTAATGATCTTTGGGGCTATAGAGCGGGCCATTACCCAAAGCCGTGGACAGAATATTGTTGTAGAGGGGATTGATTATGACATTATCGTTGTGGTGCAAAGTGGCCGCCATGACGTGGTCGTTCGGCGCAAGGAAATGATTGGTCCCATATGGGCCAATAAGGCGTTCCGAACGCTTAAAGATGTACAGGGCTATTACGCGGTGACAACGACGCGGCCTATCAGCCAAATTTTGACTCCTGAACAGCAGCGATTGCTGGGGGCTGGAATTGATCGGCTAAAGATTGATTTTAAGGAACCGGTCTCAAAAGAAGAAGAAAAAAACTTCCGCGCGGGCTTCATTCGAAATATGAAGGCCAAAAAACTTTACAGCCAGCAAGAAGGCACTATTTCTGTTCTGGATGATATATTATTTCGTGCTATTTTATATTTTCCGGCCAATATGCCTGTTGGAGATTATCAGGTTGAGGTGCATCTGGTGCGCGACGGGGAAGTCATTCTCAGCCAGCAGTCTTCCCTCGAGGTCGGCAAAAAAGGGTTGGAAAGACTTATCTATAATTTTGCCCATGAATCTCCGGCATATTATGGCATTATGGCCATTATTCTCGCCCTGTCCGCAGGCTGGCTCGGCGGTTTTGTCACCAGAAAAATGTAATAATAAAATTGGTGTATTCTAAATCTTTCAGAGACTTTTCCCCGCCGCTTTTTGAGGCGAACCGGAAGGCGCATAGCGCCGACCTAGCGACCAAGCGGGAGCGCAGCCCCTAGCGGCGCTTGAGCGTAATCCAAAGAGAATAAATACCTCAGTTCTTTACGCGAGGATATTTATTTCTCTTGCGATTTCTGGCGACCTCTTTAAAAAGGCCATTATGGAAAATATTGAAATCCCTTATTTGATTGCTTTGGTCGGCGGTATGTTCAGTTTTTTATCACCCTGCGTGTTGCCGCTGGTGCCGGCCTATATTTGTTTTATTACCGGCAATAGTTATCAAGATTTGCGGGACGGTGATCAGATTGACAAATGGGCTATGCTTTGGCCGGCTATTGCCTTTGTGCTTGGCTTTTCTACGGTATTTATTGCGCTTGGTGCCGGGGCCTCCTTCGTTCAGGGGGTGTTGCTGGAATATAAAGAGATTTTTGCTCAAATTTCAGGGGCCATGATCATTATACTCGGGATTCATTTTACAGGTTTGGTTAAAATACCTTTTTTATATAGAGAAGCTCGCTTTCAAACGGCCAATGAACAAAGAGGCCTGACCGGGGCTTACGTAATCGGGCTGGCTTTTGCCTTCGGCTGGACGCCCTGTATCGGGCCTATTCTTGCGACCATTCTGACTCTCGCCGCAACGCAGGAACATTTTTCAGAGGGGGTGGCGCTACTTGGGGTCTATTCAATGGGGCTTGGCATACCCTTTATCATAGCTGCCGTCGGCATTAACAGGTTTCTTCGGGTATCAGGGCGCATCAAAAAATATATGCGCGTTATCGAGCTGAGCATCGGCCTGCTTTTGATTGTAACAGGGGTCGCAATTTTTACAGGCTCATTGCAAAATCTGGGATTCTATTTAATTGAAGCCATGCCCTGGTTGGCACAAATCGGCTAGAGTATCCGTGTTAAGCCTTTCAAAAAAAAGCCCCGATGAAGCTTATGGGCTTGATCGGGGCAGTCAGGCAGATGAAAGATCAGGCAAGATCTTTCAAGGGATAGTTGGGATTATGCAACCTATGAGTTCACTATGCAACCTAAATGGTTAAAAAACAACTAATAGATTAGTGAATAGTTGTGTGAGGCGAAAATGAGGGGGTATTCAGAATTTTCTGGAGTTCCGTCCAGAGAAATATTCCGCCAAGATCCTGTGCTTCTGTCACTTGATTTAGCATCATTTCCACATAAATATGACCATCTGCACCGTAACGGTTCATGATATCCTTCGCGGCGATTTCAAGTAGCGGTTGGGGGCTGACGCCAAGAAGATCCATTTCCACAATGAGTTCTATGATTGAATAATCTGCGTAGTTGTCTTTATGCGGGCTTATGGTATTTTTCAATATAGCTTGGCTCATGATGGTCTCCTTATGCAAGGTAATATGCAAAAGTCGCGCCATATGACAGAGGTCAGGCTAAGGCTGAGATTTTGTTCCTTTAGATCAAAAAACGGCTCGGCAGAATATGCAATTTCTGGAAAAATATTCCGGTTGTAAAGCCTTAAATGACGAGGCTGGAGATTTCCGTGGTCTGATCATGCCGCTTAATGGCCCTTAAGGGAATATCCGGGATGATCTTTGTGAAGTCCTGAAGGACGTCTTCTATGTTTATATAGCTTTGCGGCGATTCGGAAATAATAAGTCCGGCCACATCTATGCCGCGTTGCTTGAGGCAGGAGAGGGCCGTTAAGCTATGGCTGATTGTGCCAAGGGCGGAGCCGGCCACCAGCAGGCATTGGCTGCCGAGGCGTGCCATAAGGTCCAGCGTCGTATGTTGATAATTCAGGGGAACCATAATGCCGCCTGCCCCTTCGATAAGCAGAAAATCCAGATCATTCGCGGCCTGCGTCTGGCAAAAATCCACTATTTCTTTAAGGCTGATTGTCTCGCCGACTTGCCGGGCGGCGATATGGGGGGGCAACGGCGGCGCATAACGCCAGGGCGAAATCATGCGGGCATTATCCAATGTGGGCGTCATGTCCATTGCCATAAGCAACAGGCCGGTATCGGTCTGATCAA
Source organism: Alphaproteobacteria bacterium (assembly GCA_024280095.1). GTDB lineage: Bacteria > Pseudomonadota > Alphaproteobacteria > Sphingomonadales > Emcibacteraceae > Paremcibacter. The sequence goes on from JAJRQU010000165.1 coordinate 6,149, forward strand.
GAGCATCAACATCAAAGCCGCTGATGACAGGTTTGATGGCGCGCGCTTTATATCCCCGTTTTCGCAATTGACGCAATAACAGGCACGTCACATAGGTCTTGCCAATATCTGTTCCTGTCGCGCCAATGAAAATGACCTTGGTCATGCTGTATTTCCCGCCTTTAAGATATTATGCTTTTGAATGGATGCAACCAATGCGTGAATTTGCTTTTGACTATGACGGGCAGAAAAAGTAAAGCGCAGCCTGCCCGTACCCTCAGCGACGGTCGGCGGGCGAATACCGGTCACCAGAAAGCCATCTTCTTCCAGCGCGGCGGCAAAGGCCATGGTTTTGGCCGTGTCGCCGACGATGATTGGCACAATAGGGCTTTGCGCGTCCGGCAGGCCAAGGGCTTTGGTGAAGAAGAGCGCATTATCCATGGGCCGGCGGCAATAGTCGGGGTCGCTGTCAATAATATCAAGGGCTGCGAGCGCCGCCGCCGCATTGGCCGGCGGCAAAGCTGTGGTATAAATCAGGCTTCTTGCCCGGGTTTTAATCAAGTCTATCACTGGCTTGCTGGCACAAAGATAACCGCCAAAGCTGCCTATGGCTTTGGATAATGTGCCCATTTGCAGGGCAATGTCGGGCAGGGGGTCAAAAATATATCGGCTGCCCTTGCCGCCGCCGATGACGCCCAGACCGTGGGCATCATCACTCATCAACCAGCAATCATATTTTTTCGCCAAACAGCTTAGCCTGCCTAACGGGGCGATGTCGCCGTCCATGCTGAAGACGCCGTCGGTGAGAATAAGGGCTTTGTGATAATTCAGTCTATGCTGATCAATAAGCGTCTGCAAATGGGTCATATCATTATGGCGAAAAAACATCATATGGGCGCCGGACATTTCACCGCCCGCCCGCAGGCAGGCATGACTAAGCTCATCAATAAAAATTATATCCTGTTCATTGGCGAGGGCGGGAATGATGCCGATGTTGGCCATATATCCTGAGCTGAATATACAGGCGTCTTCACTGTCTTTCAGCCGCGCCAGCCGTTGTTCCAACTGGCTGATTAACGGGTGATTTCCGGTAATAAGCCGTGAGGCCCCCGCGCCCGTGCCATATTGCTTGATGGCCTGTGTGGCCGCGCGCTTGATCTTTGGGTGGTGGTTGAAATTCAGATAGTCATTGCAGCAGAATGAGATTAATTGCCGTCCCTTGCGCAGGACACCGCCATCCTTGGTGCGGTCTGTATCCAGAATTTTGCGCTGCAATCCTTTATTTGCAAGGGCGGCGAGTTTTTTTTGTGCAAAGGCATCAAGAGATTTCATATGGCTGACCTGAAAAAAATTCTATGGGCTTTGCCTTATGATATCGTGACGGTTCTGTCAATCAAAGAGCAAAAAACTTGACTCTTCGGTAACCTTCGGGGAAAGTGGGCAAAATAAGCTGAATACTGATAAATGGAGTGACGATGTCCCTGCTTAATGCCCCGGCTAATGCCTCACAAGAGAATTCTGTTTCCACAATGGAAAACCCCAATGCGCAAGCCATCTGGCCGGACGGCTTGCGCCATAATTGGACCCGAAGGGAAATATTGGCCTATTTCGATTTGCCGATGATGGATTTGTTGTTTCAGGCGCAGACCATGCACCGTAAATATTTTGATCCCAATAAAATTCAGCTCTCCCAATTATGCAGCATCAAGACGGGGGGCTGCCCCGAAGATTGTAAATATTGCCCGCAGTCCGCCCGCTATCAAACCAATGTTGATGCCGAGCGACTGATGGCCGTCGAAAAAGTTCTGGAAGGCGCGCGCAATGCCAAAGCCAATGGCGCAACTCGTTATTGTATGGGGGCGGCATGGCGCAGTCCGAAAGATCGGGATATGGAGGCGGTCTGCGATATGATCAAAGGGGTTAAGGATTTGGGCCTCGAATCCTGTATGACTTTGGGTATGCTGGATGGGGATCAGGCGGCGCAGTTAAAACAGGCCGGACTTGATTATTATAACCATAATGTGGACAGCTCACCGGAATATTATAAAGAGATTATCACAACCCGCACCTATGAAGATCGCCTGAATACGTTGGAAAATGTACGCTCTGCCGGAATTAATGTCTGCAGCGGCGGTATCGTCGGCATGGGCGAAAGCCGGGAAGACCGTGCGGGCATGTTGCAGACCTTGGCAAATCTGCCGCAGCATCCGGGAAGCGTCCCGATCAATATGCTGGTGCAGGTGGAAGGCACGCCGCTTTTCGGCGAGGGCCAGATGGATCCTTTTGACTTTATACGCACTATTGCGGCGGCGCGGCTTATTATGCCGGCCTCATATGTGCGCCTGTCAGCAGGAAGGGAGGCCATGAATGATGAGATGCAGGCCTTGTGTTTTATGGCCGGTGCCAATAGTATTTTCTATGGCGAGAAGCTTTTGACCACGGCAAACCCGTTGCAGAATACGGATTTGGAACTCTTTGGGCGGCTTGGGATTACGCCCGAAGGCAATTTGGGACTTTCGTCCGACGGGCTAGGATGAAGAAAGATTTGCCCGATTGGTTCGTCGAGGGCTACGGCAATATCTGGTTGCCCTATACCCAGATGCAAACCGCAGACGATGCCCTGCCGGTTGTTGCAACGGACGGCGTTACCCTTGAACTGGCTGATGGCCGCAGGTTAATTGATGGTATTGCCTCCTGGTGGACAGCCTGCCACGGCTATAATAATCCGCAGATGCAGGAAAAAATGATCGCTCAGGTCAAGAATATGTCTCATGTGATGCTGGGCGGCCTTGTTCATGAGGGGGCGGCGACCTTGGCCCGGCGGCTGGCGGATTTATTGCCGGGTGATTTAAATCATGTATTTTTTTCTGAGAGTGGCTCTGTATCCGTTGAAGTCGCCTTGAAGATGGCCGTGCAATATTGGACCAATCTGGGCGAGCAGGGCCATAATCGTTTTGTCTGTTTTCAGTCCGGTTATCACGGAGATACCACAGCCGCCATGTCGGTTGGGGATAATAGCAGTGATGATTCTGCCAGCAATGATTCTGGGGGCATGCATAAGGCCTTCAGTGGTTTCCTGCAGCAGCAATTCATGCGCCCCTTTCCAAAAACCAAGCCGGAACTGAAAGAATTTAGCGATTTTCTAGGGGAAAACAGAGGGGAAATCGCCGGCGTGATTATGGAGCCGCTGGTTCAGGGGGCCGGCGGCATGAAATTCCATAACGCGGATATTCTGGCCTCTATTTCAGCGGCTTGCGTAGAAAATGATGTTCTGTTGATCCTGGATGAGATATTCACCGGTTTTGGCCGTACTGGCACCATGTTTGCCTGCGAGCAGGCGGGCATCACACCGGATATTATCTGTCTGGGCAAAGCCTTGACCGCCGGCACGGTGGCCATGGCGGCGACGGTCGCTACGGACAGGGTTTACGGCGCATTTCTGTCTGATGATCCGGCCAAAGCCTTCATGCATGGCCCCACCTATATGGCCAATCCTTTGGCCTGCGCCGCCGCCAATGCATCGCTTGATATTTTCCGTGATGAAGCTGTTCTGGATCGGGTGAAGCGTATCGAGGGTCATCTTAGCCAGTCTCTGGAACAGTTTCGCGGCCATCCTGATGTGGTCGATGTGCGGGTCAAAGGGGCTATTGGGGTCATTCAGATGAAGAATATCAGTGACCCCGCCGGATTGCGGGCTAAATTTGCCGATGAGGGGGTATGGATACGCCCTTTTGGGGATGTTATTTATCTGACACCGTCTTTTTCCATGGCAAGTCATGAGCTTGCAGCATTGACACAGGCTATTGATAAAGTGCTTAATAAAAATATTTTAAAATGATTCTTGTAAAATGATTCTTGTAAAATAACTCTTGCAAAATAACTCTGGCAAAATAACTCTGGGGATAAAATTAATGCTGAATCGATTATTGGCGCTGCGGCAAAGTCTGCGGGGGCTGGGACTGAATGGCTTTCTTATTCCCCATGCTGACGAGCATCAATGTGAATATGCCCCTGCGCGGGCGAAAAGGCTGGAATGGCTCACAGGCTTTGCCGGATCTGCTGGCTTGGCCGCGGTCACGATGACCCAAGCGGCCATATATGTGGATGGCCGATATACATTGCAGGTGCGCGATCAAATCGACATTAAACTTTATGAACCTTTAAAGCTTCATGAGGATAAATTAGAGGATTGGTTCTTCTCCCACCTTAAAAAGGGCGACCGGATTGGATATGACCCGGCCCTTCACACGCGGGCATGGGTTCAGAAATTATCTATTGCTTCAGCGCGGCGGGGTATTGATTTTGTGGCCGTGGAGGTCAATCCAATTGATGAAATATGGACAGATCGTCCGGATGCGCCCAAGGGTTTAGTGGTGCCCCACCCGCTTGAATTTTCCGGCGAATCGTCACAGCATAAACGCCAGCGCATTGGGGCAGATTTAAAGGCCGATGACCTGCATGCGGCTGTCTTGACCAGCCTTGATTCTATTGCGTGGTTGCTGAATATTCGGGGCAGCGATGTGGCGCATACCCCCTTGGTTCTTGGCTATCTCATACTGAAAAATTCTGGTAAAGCGACCTTGTTTGTTGATAAAGATAAAATATCCGAAGGCGTGCGGGATCATCTGGGCAACGGCATAATCATCAAGCCTTATGGAACATTCTTGACAGCTCTTAAAAAGCTGGGCCATAAAAATTCGGACAATGGCGGCAAACGTATTTTGGTGGATCCCAAGCGAAGCCATGCCGTAATTTTTGACAGGCTTGAACAAGGCGGTGCCAAGGTCATTGAAAAGGATGACCCCTGTGTGATGCCAAAAGCCTGTAAGAATGATGTGGAGCTATCGGGCACCCGCGCTGCGCATATTCGGGATGCGGTCGCCATGTGCAAATTTCTATATTGGCTTGAGGGCGCGGTTGCAGATGGCGCTGTTGATGAATTGTCAGCAACCGAAAAACTGCTGGGTTTCCGCCGGGAGCAAAAGCATTTTCAAAGTTTAAGTTTTGATACCATTTCCGGCGCGGGGCCAAATGGGGCCATCGTGCATTATCGGTCCAGTCCCAAGACCAACCGTAAGCTAAACGGCAATATGTTGTATCTTCTGGATTCAGGCGGGCAATATCTGGACGGGACGACGGATATTACCAGAACCATCGCCATTGGCAAGGCGACGGAGGAACAACGGGATCGTTACACGCGCGTGCTGAAGGGGCATGTTGCCATGGCTCAGGCGCGGTTTCCCGTGGGGCGTAGCGGCGCGCATCTTGATAGTCTGGCCCGAAAATCCTTGTGGGATGTGGGGCTTGATTATGATCATGGCACGGGGCACGGGGTTGGCTGTTATCTTGGCGTGCATGAGGGGCCGCAATCCATATCTCAGAAGGGGATGGGCGTGCCGTTAATGTCCGGCATGATATTGTCCAATGAGCCGGGCTATTACAAAGCGCAGGAATATGGTATCCGTATCGAAAATCTGATGATCGTTCGGCCCAGTCATTTTGACGACGAAGAACGGCCCATGAATATATTCGAAACCATTACTTTTGTTCCCATAGATACAAGCCTGATTAACGCCCATATGATGACCAGTGCCGAGATCACCTGGCTGAATATATATCATGCGCAGGTTCGGGAAAAAATTTCACCGTTATTGGCGGATGCTGAATTGGCATGGCTGGTCAAGGCGACCCAGTCGATTACCGTGCGTTAAGATATTAGGCCGGATGGGAAGAAATTAGGCCGGGCGCGAAAAATAATTTCCGGCCAGAAACATCAGGGGGGAAATATCATCTCGTGATATGACTTTTGTTACTTTGCCTATGAAAATTGTGTGGCTGCCATAATCATGATGATCGTCAAGATCGCAGAATATGGACGATTGGGCATCGGCAAGATAGGGGATATTCTCATCGCCGGTTTGCCAGTCACCAAGGCTGAATTTATCTCTTCCTTCATCTTTTCCCCCATCTCTGCGCGCGCAATTATCGGATATTTCCTGTTGGTCACTATACAGAATATTGACACAAAAGCCATGCCCCTTGGAGAGCGCATGATGCAGGCCGTTAATGCTGTTGACACAGATGAGTAAGGCGGGCGGCTCAAGCGAAAGCGAGGTTACGGCCGTTGCCGTCATGGCATATAATTGCTCTTCGTCATTACTGGTCACCACTGTAACCGATGCGCCAAGCCGTCTCATGGCCTGTTTCATCTGGTTTTCCAGTTCTTCGGGGGGGGTGATCATACTATACTCCGGTGATTTATCTTAGGGTTAGCTATAGCGTTAAGTGTCGAAAAATACCATTTAAATTAATGTTTTTCCACGAATTCTATGTATGGCCTAGCAGGTTATTATGTTGCTCTTTTAACAGTTGGGTTAAAAACCGACAAACGGCATCAACGCGAGCGACATGACGCAGGTCTTCGTGAACGACAAGCCAATATTCCCGGTCAATATAAATTTCCTCAGGCAAGACAGGGGTTAGCCCGCTGTTATGATCGGCCATGAAACAGTGGATTATCGACAGGCCTATACCGTCCAGAGCAGCGTTATATTGCGCCATAACATTGGTGCTGCGAAAAACCACATGGGGCTTTTTTATGATCTGATCCAAAAAACGCAATTCCGGCAGTTGGATAAGGTCGTCAATATAACTGATGAAGTCATGATCATTCAAATCGTCCAGTTTTGTGATTGCCGGACGTTGACTTAAGTAATGGGCCGCGCCGTAAAGCCTGAGCCGATAATCGCATAATTTCCAGGCGATCACCCGGCCACTATCGGGGCGGGCCAGAGTTATGGCGATATCCGCTTCTCGTTTAGACAGGCTTGTTCGGCGAGATTCGGCCATAAGCTCCAGTTCGATATCGGGATGTATGTCGCGGAATTTTCCGATATTATGAGCAATGATATGGGCGCTTAACCCTTCCGGTGCGGCAAGACGAACCGTGCCGGAGAGCCGCGCATCTTTGCCGGATATTTCCTGATATAGCTGATTTGACTGGGCCTCCATTTGTTCCGCCAAAGGCAGCAATCTCAGGCCAGCATCGGTAAGTTTATAGCCGCTTGGTGATTTGTCGAACAGGCGGGCGTTCATCTCATTTTCCAATGCGGCGATACGTCTGCTGACGGTGGTATGATCCACATGGAGCTTCCGCGCGGCACTGATGAGCCGTCCGCGCCGCGATAATTCCAGAAAAAAGCGTAAGTCGTTCCAATTGTACATGATAGACCTTCATGTGTATTTTTGCAGACTGAATGTGAATATTTTAGCATAGTAATGCAAATTTATCTCAAGTAAACTACAGAATATGAAATTCTTAATTTTTCTTGAAACATGAGGCATTTGACCATGAAACAATATACCCATTTTATCGGCGGCGAACATCACAGCGGCACAAGTGGCCGCATGAGCGACGTGTTTAACCCTTCTACGGGCGCAAAGTCCGGGCAAGTCCCGCTGGCCAGCAAGTCTGAAGTTGAAAAAGCCATTGGGGCGGCCGAGGCGGCCTTTCCTGCATGGTCGGCAACTTCCGTGCTTCAGCGTTCGCGCATTATGACAAAATTTACCGCCCTGCTGTATCAACATCAGCCGGAGCTCGCAAAGCTTGTATCATTGGAACATGGCAAGGTTATTGAAGATGCCATGGGTTCTGTCCTGCGTGGTATCGAGGTCGCGGAATTTTCTTGCGGCATTCCCCATCTGCAAAAGGGCGAATTTTCTGATAATGTCGCCGGCGGCATTGATATTTATTCCATGCGCAAGCCCTTGGGTGTTGTGGCCGGCATTACGCCGTTCAATTTTCCGGCGATGATCCCTTTATGGATGGCCTGCATGGCGATGGTGACCGGCAATACGGTGGTGTTAAAGCCCTCGGAAAAAGACCCTGGCTGTCCGATGCGTCTTGCGGAACTTTTTGTCGAGGCTGGCGGCCCGGCGGGGGTATTCAATGTGGTTAACGGTGACAAGGTCGCTGTTGATACGCTGCTGCATGACAGCCGGATCAAGGCGGTGAGCTTTGTTGGCTCCACACCGATTGCGCAATATGTTTATGAAACTGCCACCAAGAATGGCAAACGTTGTCAGGCTATGGGCGGGGCCAAGAACCATATGTTGATCTTGCCAGATGCGGATCTGGACTCTGTTGCCAATGCCTTGATGGGCGCGGCTTTTGGATCGGCTGGCGAGCGTTGTATGGCCATAGCTGTGGGCGTCTGCGTCGGCGATGAGGTCGCGGATAAATTGGTTGAAATGCTCAGCCCTCGCATTAAGGCGTTAAAAATTGGCACGAGCCTTGAAAAGAATTTGGAAATGGGCCCGCTTGTGACCAAAGAACATCGCGCCAAGGTCATGGATTATATCCAGTTGGGCGTCGATGAGGGGGCCGACCTTGTGGTTGATGGCCGTGATTTTGTTCTGGAAGGCAGCGAAGAAGGCTATTTCCTTGGCGGTTCTTTATTTGATAATGTCAAAAAAAATATGAGGTCTTACGAAGAAGAAATTTTTGGGCCGGTTTTGCAATTGGTGCGGGTTCAGAATTTTGAAGAAGGCATGGCGCTGGCCTCGGATCATCAATATGGCAACGGCACCTCAATTTTCACCCGCAATGGCGCAGCGGCCCGGACTTATGCCGATCGCGTAGAGGTTGGCATGGTTGGCATTAATGTGCCTATTCCCGTACCTTTGGCATTCTATAGTTTTGGCGGCTGGAAAGCCTCTGCTTTTGGTGACCATAACCAGTTCGGCGCAGAAGCCGTACGCTTTTACACCAAGGTGAAAACGGTGACCTCTCGCTGGCCGGAAAGCACAATTGCGGCAGATTTTTCTATCCCTACCTTGAAATAATGTCCTAAAGTATCTTTGAGACAGGAGCCTGACGATGGATTTTAAATTTAATGAAGATCAGCGGGCCATTCAGGATATGGCCCGCAGTTTTGCGGAAAAAGAATTTGCGCCCCATGCGGAAGTCTGGGATCAGGATCATATTTTTCCTGAGGCGGCTCTGCGCAAAGCGGCGGCCCTTGGCCTCGCCGGTATATATGCCCGCGAAGATGTGGGCGGATCGGCTTTGACCCGCCTTGATGCGGCGATAATTTTTGAGGAATTGTCCAAAGGCTGCACGTCAACGTCGGCTTATCTTTCCATTCATAATATGACCACATGGATGATTGATCATTTTGGGGATGATGCTCTGCGCCAGAAATATTGCCCCGGTCTAACATCAATGGAGAATTTCGCCAGCTATTGCTTGACAGAGCCGGGCGCGGGTTCCGATGCGGCCGCTTTGCGTACCAAGGCTGTGCGCGACGGTGATGATTATATCATCAATGGGGCAAAGGCCTTTATTTCCGGCGGGGGGCGGTCTGAAATCTATGTCGTGATGGTGCGTACCGGCACCGCCGGGCCCAAAGGCATCAGCGCGATTGTCGTTGAAAAAGGCACGAAGGGCCTCAGTTTCGGCGCGCAGGAAAAGAAAATGGGCTGGCATAGTCAGCCCACCTGCACCGTTAATTTTGAAGATTGCCGTGTGCCGGCCTCAAATCTTGTCGGGGCAGAGGGCGACGGCTTTAAAATTGCCATGAAGGGGCTTGACGGCGGCCGGTTGAATATTGGGGCCTGCTCGCTTGGCGCGGCGCAGGCCTGCCTTGATTTGACCGTGCAATATATGTCTGAGCGCAAGCAATTCGGTAAAAAATTAAATGAATTTCAGGCGCTGCAATTTCGTATTGCCGATATGGCGACGGAATTGGAGGCTTCGCGGCTGCTGTTGCATAAGGCGGCGTCCAAAGTAGATGCAAAGGATCCGGATGCCAGCCATTTTGCGGCCATGGCCAAGCGGCTCGCCACGGATACGGGCTTTAACATTGTCAATGAGGCCCTTCAGCTTCACGGTGGTTATGGCTATATGCAGGATTACCCTATTGAGAGATACCTGCGCGATGTCAGGGTGCATCAGATATTGGAAGGCACCAATGAGATCATGCGGTTGATCATATCCCGAAATATTTTGAATTAAAATCTGGAGTAATAAGCGATGAATGGTGAAGCAGAAATTCTTTTTGAGCAGCGGGGCTGTCTGGGCATTATTACCTTAAATAGGCCAAAGGCGCTAAATTCGCTCAGCACAGATATGTGCCGGCTTATGGATGACGCGTTAATAAAATGGGCCGAGGATGATGCGGTGAAGGCTGTGATCATTCAGGGAGCGGGCGAAAAAGCTTTCTGCGCGGGCGGCGATGTCAAGACATTGGCCGAGAACAGTCCGGAAGATCATCAGATGGCGACCGAATTTTTTGCCACGGAATATGTGATGAACAGCCGGATATATCATTTTCCGAAACCCTATATTGCGCTATTGGACGGCATCACGATGGGCGGCGGCGTTGGCGTATCTGTTCATGGATCGCACCGGATTATCACGGAAAGAACCCTGTTTGCCATGCCGGAATCGGCCATTGGGCTGATCCCGGATGTGGGCGGCAGCTATTTCATGCCGCGCCTTCCGGGCAAGCTGGGTCTGTATCTGGGGCTAACCGGCGCACGCCTTCGCGGGGCGGATATCCTTTATGCCGGTATTGGCACCTCTTATATGGCATCTGAAAAAATCGACGCTTTTGTCAGAGGTCTGGCCGAAGCGGATATTGCGGATGCCAATGATGTGGACCGGATCATTGCGGATTTTGCCAATGATCCGGGGGACGCGCCTCTGGATGAATATCGCGATTTGATTGATGCGGCCTTTGGGGAGGAAACCATCGAAGATATCATGGATCATCTGGATGCCATTGACCATGAATGGGCGGCAAAAACCTTATCAAAACTTGAAAAAATGTCGCCGGTCAGTATGAAAGTCATCATCGAACAGATATTGCGCGGCGGCGAATTGGCCTTTAATGAGGCTATGAAAATGGAATATCGTATCGTCAGCCATATTGTGTCTTACCAGAGCGATTTTTACGAGGGGGTGCGGGCGGTTCTTATTGACAAGGATCAAAATCCCACGTGGAATCCGGCGACGATTGACGCGGTAACGGATGATATGGTCGCGGCACATTTTGAACATTTGGGCGATAAAGAACTGGTTCTATAAGGAAAAAGGATAGGCAGATGGCAAAAGTTGGATTCATTGGTTTGGGGAATATGGGCGGCGGTATGGCCCGTAATATTTTAAAGGCGGGCCACAAGCTGAAGGTATTTGACCTGAATGAACAGGTGGTTGCAGATATTTGCGCCGAGGGGGCAATAGCCGCGGCCAGCGCCGTGGAGGCCGCCGCGAATGTTGATGCGGTGATCACCATGTTGCCGGCGGGAAAACATGTAAAATCTGTTTATCTCGGGCCGGAGGGTTTAATCGCCGCCGCCGCGCCCGGTACCATCATAATGGATTGCTCAACCATTGATGTGGATAGTGCGCGCGAGGTCATCGCTGCTGCGACAAGCGCAGGCGTGGCAATGGTCGATGCGCCCGTGTCCGGCGGGGTTGCCGCTGCTGCTGCGGGCAGTTTGACTTTCATGGTTGGCGGAACAGAGGAGGGTTTTGTCGCAGCCGAAAAATATCTGAATTCAATGGGGGCCAATATCATTCATGCGGGCAAGGCCGGTTCGGGACAGGCGGCCAAAATCTGTAACAATATGATGCTGGGCATACAGATGATCTCCGTTGCCGAAGCCTTTATTCTGGCCGAAAAACTGGGGCTTGAGGCAGAAAAGCTGTTTGCTATTTCATCCAAGGCGTCCGGTCAATGCTGGTCGTTGACATCCTATTGCCCTGTGCCGGGCCCGGTGCGAGCATCGCCGGCCAATAATGGGTATAAGGCGGGCTTTGCCGCCGCCATGATGCTTAAAGATCTGCGGCTCTCTCAGGAAGCGGCGGCCTCAGCCGGCGCGGTGACACCGCTGGGCGCCCGTTCGCGTGATTTATATGAAAAATTCACAGAAATGAGCGCAGATGATATGGATTTTTCCGGTATTATCAATATGTTACGGGATGATTCTCCAATATGAACGGCGGTGAATGGCTTAGCTTTCTTCTGGCACCGTAACAATCATGCCGTCCAGTTGGCCCGTAATTTCTATCTGACAACTGAGGCGGCTGTTTTTTTGTTGATTGTCGAGAAAATCCAACAAATATTGCTCGTCCTCATCCATGGCGGGGATCAAGTCCTTAAAGTCGTCAGGAATGATAATATGGCAGGTGGCACAGGCGCAGCCGCCCTGACAATCCGCATCAATGCCGGGCACGTCATTCTCAACAGCCGCTTCCATCAGGTTTTTTCCGGCCTCTGTTTTAACGATGGTTTTTTGTTCATTGGGAGAAATAAAGGTGATTGTCGGCATGATTTCGGTTTTACTCACTAAAAGGTTAGATGGGGGATGGCAACGGCGCTTGTATCTTTGACTTCTTCCATGACCACATAAGTATGGGTCGTGCTGATATCGGATAAGGTAGATAGCTTTTCGCCGAGGAATTTTCGGTAATGAGCCATATCACGTGTTCTGACCTTAATCAGATAATCAAAGCCGCCGGCCACCATATGGCATTCCTGAACCTCTGGCATTGCCAAAATTTCTTTGCGAAAAGTATCAAGGGCTTTTGTGGTCGTTCGGTCCAGAGATACTTCGATAAAAGACACCAACGCTGCGCCCAGCATTTCCGCATTCAAAAGGGCAACATATTCTTTAATGAATCCTGCTTTTTCTAATCTTTTGACCCGCTCCAGACAAGGTGTCGGGCTTAGGTTTATGGCTCCCGCCAATTTGACATTGGATATCCGGCCGTCCACCTGAAGAATATTCAAGATTTTCTGGTAGATCTTGTCGAGGGAGAATTGCTTTTCGTTGTGTTTTTCAATCTGCATAGAATTTTATTCTGTTTTTCTGAGTGTAGGCTAGATTTTATATTAAATATAATGGGAATATAGCAGCACATTCTGCTTATGAAAAGCTATTCTGATCATCAAACATATGGAAGCTCATTATGTGGCCGTTGGAGGCACCTATTGAATTTTCAAAGTCAGTCACAGGGTTCTTTTTGTAAGGGCCTGACGGTTTGGTTCTCGCGTGTTTGTGATTAGGGTGGTTCGGGGTGGCTTTTCCGTCTGCCAAAAAAGTTATCGGGTATGATTTTCCCTTCTTTCATACTGTTGTGGCCCTAAAGTGATAGCTTTTTCATTGTGATTTATGAGCACGCGAGCCCATTTTTTTTGGGGGTAATATATGCAAAAACACCCCCCGGATCGAAAAAATGACTTAGTCATTGACAAAGCCATGGATGAGGCTTAAATGATGCCCAAGTTCAGGATATTCTCTAGTCAAGCGGGTATGGCTGGCTTAAAATAGCCACAATTTAGGGTGATGTTATTAAGGTTAATAGTACGCTTTATTTATAGTGAGTGAAAGAGCAGGTAA
>JAJRQU010000166.1 GCA_024280095.1 Alphaproteobacteria bacterium
GCCAAGGAAATGACCAATGGTCAAGATACCCTGATCATCGTAACCGCCGATCATTCCCATGGCTTTGTCATGACAGGGGATGTCACACGCGGCAATCCCATTCTGGGCAAGGTTGTTGAAAATGACAAGCGGGGTATCGCCAAGAGCCACCCGGCACAAGCAAAAGACGGCAGCCCCTATACCACACTTGGCTATTATAACGGCGGCGGGGCCATGGAAGGCCAGCCTCGTTCAGACTTGACCCATGTGGATACGGAAGCACAAAATTATTTGCAGCAGGCCCTCGTGCCAACCGGATACGAGCGGCACGGCGGCGAAGATGTGGCCATTTACGCGGATGGGCCGGGCGGCTATCTCTTTCACGGCGTGGTAGAGCAGAATTATATCTTCCATGTCATGAAGCACGCTTTGCGCCTTGATGAAAAATTAAAAGACATTAAGTGATATGTAAAATATTTTAAGGGGAGATTATGAGTGATAAAAGCGAACTTCTGAATAAATTAAAAATTGACCGTTCAGAAAAAGAAAAACCAAGTAAAACTCCTGTGCTTTTTTTAATAGTGATGATGTTATTTTCTTTTACTGTGGGCGGCGGCATGGTCTGGGTCTGGCACAGCGGCGATAATATTGAACAACAAGCGCCTCAACCAGCGGCGAAGGTGACAAACGGCTCAGCCCTCTCTGTGAAAAGCAAGCCGGAAAAGGCCGCCGGAAAATCTGACAAGATACTGAATGCATCCGGTTATATCACGGCGCGGCGTATGGCCACCGTATCCGCTGAGATCATGGGGCTAATCACCGAAGTGAATGTAGAAGAAGGCATGTCCGTAGAAAAAGGGCAGATATTGGCACAGCTTGATAACGCGGTGGCAACCGTGGATGTGAATTATGCTCTGGCGCAATTAACCGCCACCAAATCGCGGGTGGCCCGCATAGAAGCAAATCTGGCAGAAGCCAAACGTGTTTTAAAGCGCTCTATTGAACTTAGCTCGAAAAATTTCTCCTCTGAAGCTGACGTAAGCAGCGCGCGGGCCAACAAGGAAAGTTTAACCGCCGACCTTAATACGGCGTGGGCTGAAATCAAGGTTGCAGAGCTTGAAGTTGAAAGACAACAGGAACGTCTTGATAATCATACCATAAGGGCCCCCTTTGCCGGCGTTGTAACAGTCAAGAATGCCCAGCCCGGTGAGATCGTGGCCCCGTCATCAGCCGGCGGCGGCTTTACCCGAACCGGCATATGTACTATCGTTGATATGGATTCACTGGAAATTGAAGTGGATGTTAATGAGGCCTTCATCGGCAGGGTTTTCGAGGGGCAAAAAGTCGAGGCCCATCTGGATGCCTATCCAGACTGGACCATTCCGGCCATTGTGATTGCGGTCATTCCAACAGCTGACCGGGCAAAGGCAACCGTTCGCGTTCGTATTGGCATAAACGTTAAAGATACCCGCATCTTACCGGATATGGGCGTTAAAGTAGCCTTTTTAAAAGGGTGAGTATATTTGCTGAAAAGAATATTATTTAAGGATACAGATGGATGACGGATAAAATATTATATGACCTTCGGGGCGTTTCAAAAGAATTCGTTAAGGGCAAAGAAAAAATAACCATTTTTGATAACCTTAATATGTCGATTAAAGAAGGGGAATTTCTGGCCATCATGGGGCCGTCTGGTTCCGGTAAAACAACACTTTTGAACTTGCTTGGCGGCGTTGATAAGCCAACGAGTGGGGAGATCTGGTTTAACGATTCCCGCGTGGATAATCTGTCGGAAAGCCAGCTGGCAAAATGGCGCGCGGGCAATATAGGCTTCATTTTCCAGTTTTATAACCTCATGCCGATGCTCAATGCGGAACGTAATGTGGAATTGCCGTTGCTGCTGACCAATTTATCTTCGAAACAGCGCAAGAAAAATGTCGCCGCCGCCATGGAATTGGTTGGCCTTTCTGATCGTGCAAAACATATGACCAGTGAAATGTCCGGGGGACAACAACAGCGTGTCGCCATAGCCCGCGCCATTGTTTCTGATCCGAAACTCATATTATGTGATGAGCCTACAGGTGATCTGGACCGTAAAACTGCCGATGAAATTCTGTCTATGCTGCAGCTTCTTAATCGTGACTTTGGTAAAACCATCCTTATGGTGACCCATGATCCTTCTGCGGCAGCCTATGCAAAACGGACGCTTCATCTGGATAAGGGGCAATTCATTGAGAAGGAACTGACCACATGAGTGATTTTTACCTTGTCTATAAAAATCTAACCCGAAAGAAACTCAGATTTTTTCTCACGTTTTTTGCCATATTCATCGCTTTTCTTATGTTTGGCGCGCTCGCGGCCTTTGACAAGGCGTTAAATGCGGGCGTTGAACTGTCCGCCGATAATCGTCTGGTTTCTGTCAATAAAATCAACTTTACCCAGCCTTTGCCCATTTCTTATGTGCGTAAGGTGCAAACGGTTGAAGGGATAGAGGCCGTTGCCCAGTTTAACTGGTTTGGCGGTTATTATAAAGAGCCCCGTCAACAGGTGATGACCTTTGCCGTTGATCCGGCGACGCTTCTTGCCGTTTACGGTGATGATATAGCGATCGATGAAGAGCGGTATGATGGTTGGCAAAAAAATCAACAGGGTATCCTTGTGGGCAAGGCGGTTGCTGATCTGTATGACTGGAAGGTTGGTGACCGGATCCCGTTACATTCAAATATTTTTTCCAAGCGGGGTGGCTCATCATCCTGGGCATTTGATATTGAGGGAATTTTCACGGCTAAATACCCGCAGGCCGATACCAATAGTGTTTATATTCATTATAAATATTTCAACGAAACCCAGTCTTTTGGCGGTGATTTCATCGGCTGGATGGGCATTAGAACGGTTGACCCCAAACTTAATGAGCAGGTGATAAAGGCGATTGATGATATGTTTGCCAACACCCCCTTTGAAACAGAAACAGTTCCTGAAAAGGCCTTTAACCAAAGCTTTATCGCCCAGCTTGGCAATATTGGTTTGATCTTGTCTTCTGTGGTTTTCGCGTCCTTTTTTATTATTTTGGTTATTGTTGGCTTTTCAATGGCACTGGCCATTCGGGAACGGACAAATGAAATCGGGGTTATGAAAACGCTGGGGTTTTCTTCCTTAAGAATATTCAAAATGGTCTTAATGGAATCATTCATGCTGATTTTTCTTGGCGGGATTGCCGGTTTATTCACCGCAACCTATTTCCTTGGCTTCTTGAATAATGCGCCGCAATTCCCCCTGCCGGATTTAATTCTGTCAAGTGATATTATTCTTAAAGCGGTTATGATTATGGTATTTCTCGGCTTGATCACAGGCATAGTACCCGCCGTAAATGCGCTTCGATTAAACATTATCACCGCGTTAAGCCGCCGGTAAAAGGGATTTAAAATGACCAGCATCTTTTCTCAGATATTTACGGTAATTATGATGAATATCCGCAGCCTGCCCAGACGGCTATGGATGTCTTTTGCTGCAATACTTGCGATTTCCGTTGTTGTGGCGGTTTTGCTGTCTTTTCTGTCTATGTCCAACGGTTTCAAGAAAACACTGGAGGGTGCCGGCAGCGATAAGACGGCCATCGTGACGCGAAGCGGCTCTAAATCAGAACTCAATAGTGTCCTGTCAAATGACGTGGTAAACATCATTACAACAGCGCCGGGCATCGCAAAGAATGCAGACGGAAATCCGATTTATTCCGCAGAATTATATGTGGTGGTAGACGGCATAAAGCGCACGACACAGACAAAAGCCAATCTGCCCATGCGCGGCATCGCGA
>JAJRQU010000167.1 GCA_024280095.1 Alphaproteobacteria bacterium
CTTTGAGCAAGAGGATATTCAACCCGATATTGTCACATTGGCAAAAGGACTTGCCGGCGGATATCAACCCTTGGCAGCCGTTATTTGCAAAGGCCATATTCACGATCATATTGTTAAAGGGTGCGGTTCTTTTGAACATGGGCACACCTATATCGGCCATGCCGCCGCCTGCGCGGCTGGCTGCGCCGTTATGGATGTGATTGAGGAAGAAAATCTTCTGAAAAAAGTGCGAAATACGGGCAAGACATTAATGGCACAATTAAAGACCGCTTTTCAATCCCACCCCAATGTGGGCGATATTCGAGGGAGAGGTTTATTCATAGCCTTGGAATTCACACTGGACAAAGACCATAAAAAACCCCCGGGCTCTGAACTGGAATTGCCTAAAAAACTAAAAAACAGCGCCATGGAAAATGGCCTGATATGTTACCCCGGCGGCGGCACAGCCGATGGCATAAACGGCGCGCATATATTACTCGCCCCGCCCTTTATTTATGAAGAAAGCCATGTCAGTGAATTGATTGAAAAATTACAACGCATCATAGAAGAACAGACATTTGCGTAATGGTTGGTGCATAATGGTTGGGGTGGCAGGATTCGAACCTGCGCATGACGGGATCAAAACCCGTTGCCTTACCGCTTGGCTACACCCCATCAAAGATATCAATATCATGAAGATGCCGCGAACATAAGCAGATTTCTTGAAACTTGCAATGATGATTTTATAAAAAAAACTTTTTTTTATTTTAACGTCAGATTTTAAGTATTTGACAAGGCTACTGCGCTAGAAGATAACTCGTAAAATACAAAACTAAAATTGAGGAATTTTAATGGCCATAGTTGTCACAGGTGCCGCCGGCTTTATCGGTTTTAATGTCTCCAGACTTCTGCTGGAACGCGGGGAAGAGGTTATTGGCATTGATAATATCAATGATTATTATTCCATTGAATTGAAAAATAACCGGCTGGCTGAAATAGAAAGCAATCCAGCTTTTACTTTTCTAAAGCTGGATTTTTCGGATTTTGACGCCTTAAAGTCGGCCCTTGATCAACATAATGTCACAAAAATAGTTCACTTGGGCGCGCAGGCCGGGGTCAGATACTCCCTGACCAATCCCTTTGTCTATGCCCAGTCAAACCTGATCGGGCATTTGAATATTATGGAATATGCCCGCCATAAAAAAGGCTTTGAGCATTTGGTTTATGCCTCATCCTCCTCTGTTTACGGCGGCAATAAAAATATGCCTTTTTCCACAGATGATAGGGTTGATAATCCGGTATCTCTATATGCTGCCACAAAAAAAGCCGATGAGTTAATGAGCCAAAGCTATGCTCATCTATACCGTATGCCGCAAACCGGCCTGCGGTTCTTCACCGTATATGGCCCCTGGGGCCGCCCCGACATGGCCATGTGGATATTCACCGAGAAAATCTTGGCCGGCGAGCCAATCCCGGTCTTTAATCACGGGGATATGCTGCGGGACTTTACCTTCATTGATGATATTGTTGACGGCATTGTCCGCTGCCTTGATAATCCGCCAAAAGACGATGGCACCATGCATACTGTTGGCTCCAACGCGCCCCACCGCGTATATAATATTGGCAATGATAACACGGTAAAACTGCTGGATATGATCAAGGTGTTGGAAAATTGTCTGGGCCAAAAGGCTGAAATGAATCTACTGCCCATCCAGCCGGGGGACGTCAAAGAAACGGCCGCTGACATCAGCGCAATCCAGAATGACCTCGGGTTCGAGCCTAAAACCAAAATCGAAGAAGGTATCCCTAAATTTATCCATTGGTACAAACAATATCATAAAATTAATTAAGAGGATTCTCGCGCTTGGCCCTGAATAGTTTAATTTATGGATAATCTGATTTCAAGAATGATCTGGCTCTTTTTACAGCCCAGCAATCTGTTTTTGATTTTATTTCTCATTGGCCTGATACTCATCTGGAAAAATCACCGAAAATCAGGCCTGTCAATCCTTACGGCCTGTGCGGTTTTTTATAGTATGGTCATGTTCGGGCCGTTGACAAGCTGGCTTATGGCCCCCTTGGAAAAGCGTTTCTCAAGCCATACCAACCATGTGGGTAATGCGCCCTATAGCGGCATTATCATCCTCGCGGGGGCAGAACGGTTAAAATTAAGCACAAAACACAATCAGGTTACATTAAGCGGCGCGGCAGAACGGCTTATCGAGGCCGCAAAATTGGCGCGCCAATTCCCTGACCTTCCCATTATATATAGCGGCGGGGGTCAGAGTGAAAATATACTGTCCGAAAGTCAAATTGCTCGAAAATATTTCACGGAGGCCGGAATCGACTTAAGCCGCATAAGATTTGAGGATAAGTCCTATAATACCTATACCAATGCGCTGGAAACAAAAAAACATATTCAGCGCCATGAAACGGGACAATGGCTTCTGGTTACATCGGCCTTCCATATGCCACGCGCAGTCGGTGCCTATAGAAGCGCCCAAATTAATATACAACCTTATCCTGTCGACTATAGAACTTACCTAAAGGCGTCATTGATTAATAAACCAAATGCAGGGCAGGGTTTATATCAACTGGATTTTGCCATGCATGAATGGGTTGGACTTCTGGCTTATTATATAAGCGGGCGCAATGAAGCGTTTTTCCCGGCGCCTAAAGATTAACGCAGCAAGTTTCTGAAAATGGCCGGCAAAGCTGCCGACAGATTATCAATATGGGGGATGATTGCGCCGCCGCCCGGCCCAAAAAGATACGGGAAATAATCCCGCGCCTTCTCATCTATGGTAACCCCAAAGACAGCAACACCTTGTTTGCGCGCTTCTCTGATGGCCATTCTGGTGTCTTCTATGCCGTAGCGGCCTTCGTAATGATCCATATCATTTGGCTTGCCATCACTGAGTAAAAGCAAGAGCCGGTGGTGGTTTGGCCGCTCTGACAACTGCTTCGTCACATGACGTATGGCCGCCCCCATGCGGGTATAATAGCCGGGCTTCAGGGCTGAAATCCGGTTTTGCACTTTGACGGACATTTTTTCATCAAATTCTTTTAGGCACTCCACACTTATATTGTGACGCTTGCGAGAGGAAAAGCAATATATGGCATTGTCATCACCGCTGGCCTTTAAGCCCAAAGCCAAGGTCATCAAAGCCTCTTTTTCCACATCCAATATGCGCCGCCCATCAAGCCAGGCATCGGTTGATAACGACACATCGGCCAGAATAGCCGCCGCAAGATCCCGGGTCTGGTTCCGATAATCCATATAAATTTGGTCACTGCCCTCGCCCATGGCCTGCAAATCACAGCTTGACCGGATCATGGCATCAATGTCCAGCTCCTTACCATCCTGTTGCCGATGAACACGCTCTCTTCTGGGGCGC
>JAJRQU010000168.1 GCA_024280095.1 Alphaproteobacteria bacterium
AAAAAAGAAAATGTCATTCTCACATGCCATATTTGAGAAAAACCCTATCATTCTTCTGGTTGGTATTTTAATCACGGTTTCTATTGGTGGTCTGGTGGAAATAGCCCCGCTGTTCTATCTGGAAAACACCATAGAAAAAGTTAAGGGCATGCGGCCCTATACCCCATTGGAACTGGCGGGCCGCAATGTCTATATCCGCGAAGGCTGTTACAATTGCCATTCCCAGATGATCCGATCAACGCGGGATGAAGTGGAAAGATATGGTCATTATTCATTGGCCGCCGAAAGCATGTATGATCATCCCTTCCAATGGGGGTCAAAAAGAACCGGCCCTGATCTTGCCCGTGTCGGCAATAAATATTCAGACGAGTGGCACCGGGAACATATGAATGATCCAAGGGCCGTTGTACCTGAATCCATCATGCCCGGCTATCCCTTTCTGGCAAAGGCCGATCTGGATTTTAACCTGATCAGCTATGACCTGAAAGCCAATCAGATGGTTGGCGTGCCTTACAGCGAAGCGCAAATCACCTATGCCAGTGAAGACTTGAAAGCCCAGCTAGATGAATATTCTGACGACTATGATGCCTTCATGGAACGTTATCCCTCGGCTCAGGTTCGTGACTTTGACGGCAATCCGAATAAAATCAGCGAATTAGATGCCTTGATTGCCTATATGCAGATGCTCGGCACTCTGGTTGATTTTTCAATCTATAATGCAAAAGAAAATAACCGGTAGGAATAAGATAATGACACATCTGGAAGTTGCTAATTTTGCTGAAACCTGGGGGCTGCTGTTTCTCTTCGGCATGTTCGTTACGGCTATTGTATATGCCCTATGGCCAGCCAACAATGAAACATTCTCCGAGGCGGCCAATCGCCCCCTAGATGACGAATAAGGGACGGATAAGGAATAATATATGTCAAATGAACCAGAATATGATGAAATTACCGACACCTATACAACAGGCCACGAATGGGACGGTGTTAAAGAATTAGACACCCCGATGCCGCGCTGGTGGTTATGGACTTTATACGCCACAATTATCTGGGCCGTAGGATACTGGATTGCCATGCCCGCATGGCCATTGGTCAATGACTATACCAAAGGCGTTTTAGGCTATTCCCAGCGTGATGTGGTCGCCGCGCAATTAAATGAAGCGAAAGAAGCCCGCAAGATTTATTCCGAGAAGCTTTTATCGGCGGATCTTGAAACCATTAAAAATGATCAGGATTTGCTGGAGTTTTCCATGGCTTCCGGCAAGGCTGTATTCGGCGACAATTGCGCGGGCTGCCATGGATCGGGCGCATCAGGTGCCAAGGGCTATCCGAACCTGAATGATGATGACTGGCTCTGGGGCGGCTCATTAGATGAAATTCATGAAACCATTACAGTGGGTATTCGCGGCGTGCATGATGACACCCGCATCAGTGATATGCCGGCATTCTTGACGGATGAATTTCTGGACGAAGGCCAGATAAAAGATGTGGCCGCCTATGTCACTTCCCTATCTGATACATCGGTAGCTGCGCCGTCCGGATCATTTGAGATATATCAGGAAAATTGCGCCGCCTGTCACAGCGAAGATGCGACGGGAAACAAAGATTTTGGCGCTCCGAATCTGGCCGACAGCATATGGCTTTTCGGTGACGATCAGCAAAGTTTGATCTCCACCATTTCTTATAGTCGCAAAGGGGTTATGCCCTCTTGGGCGGGCCGTCTTGATCCGGCAACAATCAAGGCCCTTGCCGTTTATATTCACACCTTGGGCGGGGGTGAGTGATTTAAAATACGAAAATATTCCGGCGCTGTCCTTGCGGGGAGGCAGGTCAGGGCCGGAATGATTATCTGATAAAAACAGGGTATTACCAATATGGCAAAAAAGCCGCAAGATTTTGAATCTCCCCAACAGACCACGAAGCCAATCGTGCCCCACGCCGATGTCGAGCGTGCGACGGTAGATGCCGTAAATAAATCAGAATACCGCTCTTTATACGCCGCCCAGAAGAAAATCCATCCCAAGCGGGCCAAGGGGACTTTTCGGACCATTAAATGGTGGGTCATGATTGTCACACTGGGCATCTATTATCTGTCCCCCTGGATCAGATGGGACCGGGGGCCGGAAATTCCGGATCAGGCTATTCTGGTCGACATCACCAACAGCCGTTTCTATTTTTTCTTTATCGAAATATGGCCTCAGGAAGTCTATTATATCACCGGCCTGTTAATATTGGCCGCGATTGCGCTTTTTCTTGTGACCAGTACCGCAGGGCGCATATGGTGCGGCTATACCTGCCCGCAGACTGTCTGGGTTGACCTGTTCCTGGTAGTGGAACGATTCGTAGAAGGCGAGCGGAATGCCCGCATAAAACTGGATAACGCCCCCTGGTCCTGGTCCAAATTAGCCAAAAGAACCACAAAACATATCATCTGGCTTGTCATTTCCGTTCTCACGGGCGGGGCATGGGTTTTTTATATGAATGATGCCCCGACGTTAATGGCCGAACTTATCGCCTTTGACGCCCCGCTCACCACCTATTTCTGGATTGCTCTGCTCACCTTTACCACCTATATTTTAGGCGGGTTCGCCCGCGAGCAAGTCTGCACCTATATGTGTCCCTGGCCCCGCATTCAGGGGGTCATGATGGATAATGACACCCTTTCCGTCATGTATAAAGAAGACAGGGGAGAGCCGCGCGCGCCTCACAAAAAAGGCGATAGCTGGGAAGATCGGGGCGATTGCGTACAATGCCGGCAATGCGTGGTGGTCTGCCCCATGGGCATTGATATTCGTGATGGGCTTCAGCTTGAATGTATTCAATGTTCCTTATGCATTGATGCCTGCGACGAAGTTATGGAGAAAATTGGTCGGCCAAAAGGATTGATTGCCTATGACAGTCTGGCAAATTTTGACCGGCGCGCAAATAATGAACCGGAGAAAATTCAGATCATTCGCCCGCGAACTTTATTCTATACCCTGCTCATCATCATCGTGGGCGGCGGTATATTTTATGGCTTGATGAACAGGGCCGACCTCGAGGTGAATATTTTGCGGGATCGAAATCCCTTGTTTGTTCAATTATCGTCCGGCGATATCCGCAATGGTTATACCATAAAAATTTTAAACAAATCCCATGATATTCGAAGATTTTCCTTAAGCATTTCCGGCTTACCGCATTATAAAATGAACGTTGTCGGCATTCAGGAAACAACCGCCGAAGGCCTGCCTGTGATAGAAGTGGGCCGCGACCGGCTCAGGTCGGTAAAAATCTACCTGACCGTACCAAGGGAAGACTTAACAAGTGACAGCATCAATTTCACCATCACGGCCAAAGACTTGGGCAGTGACAGCATTAGTGAAAATATAACCAGCTTCAAAGGACCAAAGACATGACCTCCGAGAATGAAAAGTCTCAAAATACCCAACAGTTTACGGGGAAAAAAGCTTTGATGTGGATTGTCGGGTTTTTTCTGGTTGTCTTTACCGTCAATGGCATTATGGCCTATTTTGCGCTGGGAACCTGGGGCGGTCTTGAAACGGAAAACTCTTACCGCAAGGGCATCCATTATAACGACCAAATCACCGCTGCGGCAAAGCAGGTGGAATCTGGCTGGGAAATTTATTTGCGGCACAGTCCCGAAATGATCACCGCAGAAGCCGGTAAAACGGGTCGTTTGGATATAGAGGTTATCTGGCCTGAAAATGATTTGCCGCCAGCCAGGGTTTCGGCTCTGGTGACCCGCTCCGTAACCAACATCTATGATCAGGAAATCATCCTGACCAAAAGCCGTGACAATCTTTACACGGCCCCTCTGTCCCTGCCGCTTGCCGGGCAATGGAATATAGAAATCCTTGTAAAACGACCGAATGGCGACCTATATAAACTCAAACAAAAAATATCAGTAGCTGCGGCATCAAAGGAAATATAATGACGTCTTTAGACTCAAGAAATGCATTTGAGGGCAGCGCCGTGCCTTTAGAGCATTTTGTGGTGGAAGGTTTGCATTGCCCCTCATGCATTCGCAAAATCGAAGGCGCGTTACAGAAAAAATCCATCATAAAAAATGCGCGCTTAAACCTTACTACCCAGCGACTGGCGGTGGAATGGACCGGGAATAATCCGGATACCGCCGCCAATAATGATGAGGTCATCGATGCCTTGAAAGAATTGGGTTTTAAAGGATATATGTTTAAAGACAGCCCTTCTGAAGCCTCGGATGACAAAGAGGGACGATGGCTGCTGATCTGTATGGCGATAGCCGGATTTGCCATGATGAACATCATGCTGTTTTCCGTTTCCGAATGGGCCGGAACAGATATGGGGCATGAAACGCGCGGTTTTTTCCATTGGATGTCAGCGCTGATCGCCCTGCCCGCCGCAGCTATCGCGGGAATGCCTTTTTATAAATCTGCGTGGGGCGCGGTTAAAGCCCGCAGACTTAATATGGATGTGCCGATTTCTCTGGCGGTGATCCTGTCTTTAGGCCTGAGCGTCATGCAGACGATTATGCGCACCGGTGATACCTATTATGATGCGGCCGTGATGCTGCTGTTTTTCCTGTTGATCGGGCGTTATCTGGATCGAAAAATGCGCAATCATGCTCGCGCCACCGCCCATAACCTGATGAGCTATCGTCCGGGCAAAGCCACCATCGTCACAGAAACAGGCGATAGCGAGAGCTGCGTCATTGATATGCTGCGCACAGGGATGGTTGTTCGGGTTGCGCCGGGGGAACGCATTCCCGTGGACGGCGTGATTATTCGCGGCATCTCCGAAGTGGACACCAGCTTGGTCACCGGCGAAACACTGCCCGTATCAGCTGGTCTTGATGATAAGGTTTTTGCCGGCACGATAAATATCAGCGGCGTCCTTGATATCCGCATCACGGCGCTGTCCGGTAAAACCCTGCTGGATGAAATTATCGGCCTGATGGAAATTGCCGAGCAAGGCCGGGCCAAATATGTCCGGCTGGCCGACAGAGCGGCCCAGATTTATGCTCCCGCCGTTCATCTGCTGGCGCTGCTCACTTTTATCGGCTGGATGGCGTTTGGAGATGTGGGCTGGCAACTATCCCTGATCACCGCCATTGCGGTTTTGATCATCACCTGCCCCTGCGCGTTGGGATTAGCCGTGCCTGTGGTACAGGTTATTGCCGCGAGCCGCCTGTTTAAAAATGGCATATTGGTTAAGGCCCCGGACGGGCTTGAACGGCTTGCCGAGATTGATGTGGTCGCCTTTGACAAAACCGGCACCTTAACGCTGGGCCAGCCGGAAATAACCACGGGAATAACAGGTGGGGGTAGTCTTGATCCCGCCATGCTTGAGCTGGCCGCCAGTCTGGCCAAGGCCTCTAACCACCCGTTATGCAGGGCATTAATCTTGGCCTGTCATGATCGCGATATTCCCACCATCGCAACCTCCAGTCCGCTTCATGAAGAACCGGGTATGGGCCTGAAAGCCACCATCAATGGCACAGAAGTCCGCCTTGGCAATCGTGATTGGTGCCAAGTCGGCACGGGCGTTCAGCAGAATAACCGCTTTAGCGAACTTTGGTTGAAATCCGGCGATCAGGAACCAGTCCTTTTTACCTTTCAGGATCGCTTGCGTAAAGACGCTGTCCAAGTGGTGAACTGGTTCCAGAAAAAAGGCTTCGAAGTCTTGCTGTTGTCCGGCGACCGGGTGGATGTGGTCAAAGATGTCGCCAAAGAGCTTGGCATCACCAATTACCACGGCGGCGCCAAACCACAGGATAAAATTGATCGTCTGGAAGAGCTTAAAGCACAGGGCAAGAAAATTTTGATGGTCGGTGACGGGCTGAATGATGCCCCGGCGCTCAGCGCGGCCTATGTGTCCATATCCCCCTCAACCGCCGCAGATGTCAGCCAGAATGCCGCAGATTTCATATTTCAATCGCAGACGCTGTCTTCCGTTGTCCGCGCTTATCAAATATCAAAGTCCAGCCGAAAACTGGTCTTTAGCAATTTTGGCCTTGCCGCCGTTTATAATCTGGTTGCCATACCTTTTGCCGCCGCCGGATTTTTGACCCCGCTCATATGCGCCTTGGCCATGTCAGGCTCTTCTATGGTGGTGACCGCCAATGCTTTCCGGCTTAACCTGATCCCGCTATTCTCCCCTGAAAAAATGAGGAACAAATAATGGAAGGCCTTATTTTCCTTATCCCTATCGCTTTGTTTCTGGGACTGGTGGGTCTGGCTGGCTTCCTCTGGAGCATGCGTTCTGGCCAATATGATGACCTTGAGGGCGCGTCCTACCGCGCCCTGTTTGAAGAAGATGACATCAAAAAACACGAAAAATAACTTTTCCTGTTGCGCGGCTTTCCATATGACCTCTAATTGTTTACAAAGGGGGTAATGGATAGGGAGAATTTCATGACCAAAATAAAAATAGGCGTTGTTGGCTGCGGCGGACGTATGGGGAAAATGTTGATCGGGGCCATCCTTGATCAGGAAACAGCCATATTATCCGGCGGCACCGAACGTCATGACAGCCCTTATATCGGCCAAGCCATCCGGCATCCGGCAAGTGGTCTTGATACCGGCCTCAAAATCACCCCTGAGGCGGAAATTCTCTTCAAAAATTCAGATGTGGTCATTGATTTTACCTGTCCAACCGCAACGGTTCTGCATACAAACCATGCGGCAAAATATGACACCATTCATATTATCGGCACCACGGGCATGACCGCAGAAGACGAAAAATCTTTGCATAGGGCCGCAAAATCCGTGGCCGTGGTTTATGCGTCCAATTTTTCGCTTGGGGTTAATTTACTGTTTTACCTGACCCGAAAGGCCGCCAGTATGCTGAATGCGGATTATGATATTGAAATCCTTGAAATGCATCATCGGCATAAGGTTGATGCCCCGTCCGGCACGGCCTTAAGCCTTGGCATGCAAGCCGCGAAAGGCCGGGCCGTTGACCTTGATCAGGTGGCCGATAAAAACCGCGATGGCATCACGGGCGCGCGGAGGCGCGGCGATATTGGCTTTGCCGTCTTGCGCGGCGGCAATGTCGCCGGCGAACATGTGGTAAGCTTTAATGCCGATGATGAACGGATCGAACTGACCCATAAAGCCAGCGATAGAGTGATCTTCGCACGCGGGGCGGTGAAAGCCGCGATCTGGGCCGCAAAACAGAAGCCGGGCTTTTATGATATGGCAGATGTTTTAGGGCTTCCCAAAGAATGAAGAAAAAGGCTGTATGGGAATTTTTCCGCCGGCTTCAGGAACGTGACCCTGAGCCGCAGGGGGAGCTTGATTATACCAACCCCTACACATTATTAGTCGCCGTGGCCTTATCGGCGCAGGCCACGGATATTGGCGTTAACAAGGCCACAAAGGCATTATTCAAGATCGTCAGAACCCCGCAGGATATGCTGGATTTAGGGGAAGAACGCCTGAAAGACCATATCAAAACCATCGGGCTGTTTAACACCAAGGCCAAAAATGTCATCAAGGCGGCAGAAAAGCTCATCAATGATTTTGGCGGTATTGTTCCCGAAAACCGCGAAGACCTGGAAACGCTGGCCGGCGTGGGCCGAAAGACCGCAAATGTGGTATTGAATATCGCCTTTGGCCATGCGACCATTGCGGTCGATACCCATCTGTTTCGGGTCGGCAACAGGACCAAAATGGCCGTGGGTAAAACGCCGATCGCCGTTGAG
>JAJRQU010000169.1 GCA_024280095.1 Alphaproteobacteria bacterium
AAACACCATTACTCTGGCGATATCCGTTCGAAACCGGCACACCAGCGCCGAATGGTATCACGAAAAACTTGGATTTGAACTGATCTACCACGCTGACGAGGCTGGTTGGAGCGAGATGCAAACCAAAACCGAAGGTGTAACCTTGGGGTTAGGCGAACAATCTGAGCCAGCACCCGGCAACACTGTTCCCGTATTTGGTGTGGCGAACATTGAGGTGGCACGAAAGGCTTTAGAAGAAGCCGGAGTGAAATTTGACGGGGAAACCGAGACTATCGAGGGAATGGTAAGCACCGCTACGTTTTATGATCCTGACGGCAATGCATTGATGTTGGCCCAAGACCTATCGGGTGCTGGTTAAGCGGCAGATCAGCATATCGGAGCCGTAGTTGAGCAACGAGCCCCGGGGTGTTCGCCGATTCTACCTCATTGATTCCGCATGAAACCTCCTCAGTATCCTTGCTCATTTGGAATGTTGTTGGCTAAAATTAAGGTACTTGGACCACCTCATGCCAATGCCCATCTATGTCCCCTGTGGGGCACCAAGGTGCAATTCAAGCTTGTTCAGGATCATTGGACTTGCCAGTGCTCGCAATATCCTCATTGAAAAATTAAAAGAATTTACACTCGTGCAAAGGCGTGCCGTTTTGGTATGCGCGCGCGAACAAGCTCATGAGCAGAGACGGCGGCATATCGTGGAATATTGACAAAGCATGGGATTGGGGTTTCGTACGTTTTTATTTGACTGCATAATTATTATGAATTATTATGCAGATTGGTTATTAGGAGATTATCTTATGGCTACCGAACGACTTACTGTTTCTCTTGCCCCGGAATTAAGGCGCTGGATAGACAATGCCATTGAATCTGGCGGGTATTCAAGTGCGAGTGATTTTGTTGCAACCTTGGTGCGTAACCACCGGCGCGGTGAACAATTGGACCATTTGCTTGCAGAGGGACTTGAGAGTGGTCCGTCAATGAAGCCGGATGAAACCTACTGGTCTGATAAAAAAGCGGCTCTGACAAGACAATCAACCACGTGAAAAGAAACCGCTATCAAATCCGTCCCCAAGCGGAAGCCGATCTTGATGGTCATGCACGTAATATAGCAAGAGATAATCTTGAGGCGGGGTTACGGTTATATGATCTCGCTGAAGAAACATATCAGATGTTAACTGATATGCCTTTTATGGGCGCCATCTACCACACCAACAAATCAGCGCTTATGGGAATACATTATATACCAATCAAAGGATTTTCGCGCTATCTTGTTTTTTATAAGCCCAAAGATGATGGCGTTGATATCATTCGCGTTCTACATGCCCGTATGGACAAGGACGGCTGGCTTTGATTTTTAATAAATTTTCAGTCAGGAAATAGATAATTATAGATGTGAACTATATCTCGGCATTAAAGATTCTGAACCAATCATTTGAAATATTATCGCAAAAACTTAACAATCCTTGTAGGGTTCTAGTGCCCTGTGTCACCTGTGGGGCACCAAACATCCTTAGTTGTTGAAATCATTGAGGAAGCAGTACGAAGGCTTACAGTCCTTGAAGTCTCAAAGCCCGGTGAGGTAAGCTCATGGTGCGATTATGGGGTGGTCTTATACTGATATCAGACCACCCACAAAACTTACCCGAACTATATTATTTGGATTTTTTCCGGCGGTATAATCCCATGAGAACCAGGGAAAGACCCATAAGGGCAAAGGGGGCCGGTTCTGGAATTTGACCAATGATGACCTGAATTTCCGTAGAGGCAACAGTGTTGCCCTGACCATCAAAGGCCGTCAGGAAAATATCATAGGTGCCGCTTATGGTGGGGTCATAGCTAAGCGTTGGATGAACAGGGAAAAACGCGTGCCGCCAGGACTGCTGAAGCACATTATTCGCATCAATCAAGGCCTGATATTCTGCTGGGTTTGCGGCTTCTTCACCACCACCGTTTGCTGTGGTATTTGTACCAATACTATGGTCAAAGAAGGGGGCTAATACAGATGGTGTGATTGGATCAAATGTCAGAAAATCAGTCCCCGCACCCGGATCGAAATCAATACCGAGAAGGTAAGTGAAGTCGCTGATGACCTGGCCCGTCGAACCATCATAGTTCGTATTAACCGTCCAGTCGAAATTCCATCTGGGGTTTGCCTCGGCAAGGGAAAAGCTATAGGTCCCGTCTCCGTTGCTGTTTGTTGTCCCGACAAAGGGTATTTTCGCCCGCAAGCCAAGCTCTACACCGGCGTTTCGGTCAACGGTAAAGGCACCGTTAGTATTACCGCTTCCGAAAATTATATCAGGGGTAACATTCTGGTCGAATAAAATTGTCGTGGCAGAGGCTGGCGTACTTAAGGCCGCTAAAATCGTTGCGGCCCCTATGCATATGCCTTTTAATGATGATATTTTAATCATATTATTTCCTACTATATTACCAAAAGTTTTTACCTAATGGTATATTTTTGCGGTACACTTCATTCTCCGGGTGGTACGGCGCTTCCCTTTATTATAGATTGTTGGCATACATGCAAGAATCGCACCAATGTATATGACCCTATATACATCAATGACTTAGCGAGTATATTGACTTTTAATAAGTTTAAAAGTGTAAAATATTCTGACACAGATTAACTGGAATATGCCCTTAATCGGCCTAATATATTGATATATAAGAATATATTATATTTTCAAAACTGTAAAATATCCTGACACCTCATGGATGTATATTATACTGGTTGAAAATAATCTTCCTTTAGCAGATCAATTTTTAGCCCGTAACCGCCATAAAAATATCATATATTTGATTTATCTTATTTGTCATGGCCCAGATTCAGGGCCGAAATCAAGCCAGTTTGTTTAAATATTTTTTAAATTGCCTGCCGGCCCCAAATTCTTCGTCAAGGGAGAATTTCAATTGACTCATATGAATGCCTTGGGCATCCAGAATCTTTGACAGGGTTTTGCCTTCTGAGTCCAAAATGACTTTTTTGACTTGCTTACGACGGTCATTTTCATAAAATCGAAGGCGCACGCGCCCTTGCTTGCTGTCTGCCTTACTCTCTTCCTTACGCGGCCCTAAAATATCCCCCGATACATCAAAGACCACCTCATCGGCGGCAAAATCCAGCGGCGGAAACAGGCTTGAAACAATATCCATAACCCCTCTGACCAAATCGTGATCATCGGATAAAATTTCCATAACCAAGGCGGCCATGGCACGGTCAAACTCTTTTTTGTAACGACCCAAAACTTTAACCGCAAATAATATATTAAGCTTTTCAAATTCCAGATTGATCAGCCTGTTGAAATTCTCATCTCTGGCAAAATAAGCTTCGATATCTTCGGTCGTATCATACCATTCCTGCTGTGACAGGAGATCAAATTCATCCCAAAATTGCTGTAATTTTTCTGCAACCTTATGGGGAACAAGGCCGCCTAAGGGTGTCATCATTCTCTTTAACAC
Organism: Alphaproteobacteria bacterium; assembly: GCA_024280095.1. Taxonomy (GTDB): domain Bacteria; phylum Pseudomonadota; class Alphaproteobacteria; order Sphingomonadales; family Emcibacteraceae; genus Paremcibacter. The sequence continues at coordinate 3,460 of JAJRQU010000169.1, forward strand.
GCTGGTCGGGCAGCCGCCTTTGGATTGTAAAAGATTAAACAGGGGCTTATAAACTTCTGAATTCCAGCAGAAATCAATCAGAAAATGAAGCTTGCGCAGATAAAATAGATCTTGCTCGCTCATGCTTGCCGTTGACCGCAGGCTTTCCTCATATTCAAAAGAACGTATTTCTTTTCCGTCCGGCGTTTTATATAATCCCGCATCACCGTGAATCAATCTGAAACGTGTTTTAAAGTCAAATTTCTCGCGGGATTCACGGGAATTGGTTTCCGCGCCGGCAAGCAAACGCATATTGTGATTGCAGATGGTATTGACGCCAAGCGCCATCAATTTCGCGATGCCCGCAATATGACTTTCCAAAGTTTCTGCGGGTAAAGGCACAATAACATCTGAATAGGTTTTACTGCCAAGAGCCTGAAACTGTGCATGATATTCTTCGTAAGTATCCAGTGATATATTCGATCGCTTAATATTCTTCAGGACTTGTTCGTCCATACTTTGAACGGCCATGACAGGCACCGCCATATCGCCCAGAATTTTACCAATTTCAAGATTCCTGCCCGTAGTATTCTTCGCCGTCCAAACATGACATTGCTGAGGAAAACCCATCGTATCCTTTACATGACGAATGGCCTTTGCCAAGTCAACATCGCGCTTTAAAATACCAAAATTGGCATCACAGACGATCCAGTTGATGGCCTTTGACCGTTCCCCGATATAGGCAATTTCCTGTAGGGCCCGCTGATGATCAAATCGCCGCACAAGGTCTTGTGAAGCCATGCCCCACGCACAGAAAGTGCAGCTAAACGGGCAACCGCGATTGGTCTCGAGCATCGGCACCATACCCCGGGCAATGAAGTCATCCAGATAGCCTGCCAAATAGGGGGACGGAATATTCTCAATGATCTTTTTAAGGGGACGTTCCGGCGTATGGCGCAATTCCTCCCCTTCGAGCCAGATCAAGTTTCTGGGCAAAGACTCTTTCTTATCGCCGGCATTTTGCCGCCATTTAATCAGTTCCACAAAAGGTTCTTCCCCGCCAAGAATAATGACAAAATCAAGAAAGTTAAATTCCTTCAGGAAATTTATGCGGGCTTCGTCCTCGTGATCAATATTAGGCCCGCCCGCAACCATAAGGGTATCCGGCAATATTTCACGAATATAGCTGCCGATCTTATGGTTCAAATCGCGGTTCCAGCCATAATTGGCGAAACCGACAACATCCGGCTGATCTTCGCCTATGCGCGATAAAACCTCCGTGGGATTTTTAAATAATGTAACATCAATGTCATCGCCCATTTCCTGTTTCAAATAGGCCTTGATATAACCAATCCCCAGCGGAACAGTTAAGGAACTGTCCGTCACAGAATGTGTATGCGCCAAATCCAGAAGATATATTTTCATAAATTATCCTGATTACAGGAAGCGTATCTCACTTTAAACCCACCATCAACCTTTATTCCCGTTAGGTTCAATACCACCTGCCAGAATAAGGGAAATCTCAGCCTGATCCTTTTTTGAAAAGCCAACGCGCCTCATGGGGCCAAAATCAAAAATTGGCCTTTTTATCAGGGCGGGATATTCTAAAAGCAGATCAATGACCTGCTGATCATTCAGGTCATCTTTCTGGTCTTCGGGCAATTTACGCCATGTGGTGCCCCGCTTGTTCAACAGAATATCCAGCCCCAGTTCCCCGGCCCACAGGTCAAGCTGCTCCCGCGCCAGACCATCTTTGCGAAAATCATGAAATTTATGATCAATGCCCCTTTCCGCAAAAAATTTCAGGGCCTTCTTCACCGTATCACAGTTTTTGATGCCATAGATGATAACCATCGGTTCTATTCCTTGAAGGAGACCACTTCTTCATGGTCTTCCGGGTCGGCGTGAATCAGGACTTCGGCTTCCTTAAATTCGGCCATAATTTCGGCCTCCACATCATCACAAATACGATGCGCCTCGCTTAAGGAAATTGCGCCGTCCATTTCCATGTGAAACTGAATGAATAAATTAAAGCCCGATTTTCGGGTTTTCATATCATGAACGCCGTGAACCTCGGGATGGGTTTTGATAATATCGATAATTTTTGTCTTATCGCGATCATCCATTTCCCGATCCATGAGCATATCAATAGAATTATAGGCGATCTGCTTGACATTATACACCAGATAAAAAGCAACCATAACCCCAATGATCGGGTCGGCATAATAGAGCTGCATATATCCCCCGAGGAACAACGCTGTCAAAACACCAAAATTCATCAGTATATCACCGGAATAATGCAGATTATCTGCGGCAATGGCAATAGAGCCAGTTTTGCGAATCACATAGCGCTGATATCCCACCAAAGCAACGGTCAGGATAATGGCGATGATGATAATGACAATGCTTTCATCCACCTTGACGATGGGTTCGGGATTCATCAGTTTCTTGACCGCTTCCACCATAAGAAACAAGGCAGATAATGACACGACCATGGCCTGAACAAGCCCCGCGATAGCCTCGGCCTTACCATGGCCGAAACGGTGATCATCATCCGCCGGCACCACCGCAAAACGTATGGCCACCAAATTCACGAGCGAAGCCAGAATATCCATCACGGAATCCAGCAAAGACCCCAGCATGGATACGGCCCCGCTCGAACTATAAGCCCAGCTTTTGATGAGGATCAGCGTAAAGGCCACCGCCACCGCCGCATTGGCCGCCCGCATCATCAGCCGGTTGACCTCTGCTCTTTTGTCTTCTTTTGCTATCTCAAAACTCATTTTATTACCTCAAAAATCAGGGATAAACTTCCCTTATCACCCAGATATTTTTGTCATTCTTTTCATAGATATGCCTCATATGAAGCCGAAATTTCCGCTCCTCCCAAAATTCGATGCGGCTGGGAATGATACGAAAGCCGGACCAAAAGGGCGGGCGCGGAACCTTGCTGAAGGCATATTTAGCCGCATATTTGGCAATGGCGGCCTCAAATTCGAAGAGGCCTTCCATGGGCTGGCTTTGTTTCGAGGCCCATGCCCCGATCTGGCTGTCCTTTGCGCGGGTGGCAAAATAGGCCTCTGCCTCCCCGTCACTGACCGGGGTAACGGCCCCTTCAACTCTGATTTGTCTTTTTTGTGATTTCCAATGAAAACATAGGGCAGCAAATGGGTTCTCGGCAAGGTCATGGCCCTTGCTGCTCTCCAGATTGGTGTAAAATACAAAGCCGCGCTCGTCCACCGCTTTCAACAGCACCATCCTCACAGAGGGGCGGCCACGTGCGTCTGCGGTGGCAAGGGCAACAGCCTCCCCCAGATCTTCCGCCTGACAGGATTTTTTGAACCATTTTTTGAATAAATCGATAGGGTCTGTCACTCAGTACCTCTTATATTCGCGCGCGCCATAAAATTGCCAAATTCATCATTAGAATATGTAATACAAATGATATATAATAGCAAAAAGCACCAAATACAATCTATTGAATCGCCGAATCTAATCTACTGAATCGAAAGGGATTTAAATGACAGTCAACAACAGCCCGCGCCGCAAGGCCATGATCACGGCTTCTTTGGTCATCGCATTTTCCATGACATTGGCCTCTTGTACAAAACAGGAAAGCGGAACGCTTCTTGGGGCCATTGGCGGCGCCGTTGCCGGGTCTGCCATTGGTGGTAAGGGCGGGGGCGCAGGTAAGGTCATAGCCGTTGCCGCAGGAACGCTCGGCGGGGCCTATATCGGCAGTGAAATTGGCAAATCCCTAGACCGCGCTGATCGGCAAGCCATGCAGGAAAGAGCACAATATTCTTTGGAAAATACCCCGTCAGGCAAAGCAACAACCTGGCATAATCCCGACAGCGGAAATTCCGGCACCATCACACCTCAGCCCGCCTATAGCACCAAGGCAGATAAATATTGCAGAGAGTATCAGCAAACCGTAACCGTAGCCGGAAAAACCGAAACCGCCTACGGAACAGCTTGCCGTCAGAAAGATGGTACTTGGAAAATCATCAATCAATGACTAAATTAGGGTCAGGCCTCATTAATATCATCCATTCTGCGCTTATATAACAAAATATGTGCGAAGAACAGGCTTGCCAATGGAAGAACCATTGCCGGCCCTTGTTTTCTGCCTATTTTGTTATATAAGGTGACAGAATTGTATGATATTAATGAGTCCTGACCCTCAGGTCAGGAATAATAACGTAAGTTGATTTGATACTATGAAAGACCCCTACAGCGTATTAGGCGTGCCCAAATCGTCCACCGATGCGGAACTTAAAAAAACCTATCGCACATTAGCTAAAAAGCTGCACCCTGATATAAATTCGGGCGATGAAAAAATTGCTGAACGTTTCAAGGAAGTCTCGGCGGCCTATGCACTTCTGCGCGATAAAGATTTGCGCGCCAGATATGATCGCGGGGAAATTAATGCCGACGGATCTGAAAAAGGCTTTGGGGGCGGGGGGGTCAATCCACGGGCCGGCGGCATGGGCGGCGGAGGCCGTTTTGGCGATGGATTTGACCCTGAAGAAATTTTTGCGTCCATATTTGGCGGCGGGCGCGGGGGGCGGCAAAGACGTCCGCAAAAGGGGCAGGATATCGCTTATCGGTTAAAGATTGATTTTCTGGACGCCGTGAAAGGCGG
>JAJRQU010000170.1 GCA_024280095.1 Alphaproteobacteria bacterium
AATATAATTACCCTCTAGACCTTTTATAAGAAATAATATAATTATTGTTGCGGCGCAACATAATATTAACGCGACCTGATAGAAAATAGTTTAAGAATATATTTCTAGTTCATTTAACGGTACGGCTTAAATCACAATATGCTGTAATATTAACATACACTATAAGTTTTAGGGAAATCGAGAATTAACATGACAGAAACAATTGATAATCAGCAGACAGAACTAAATTCACTCGAAGGTAATTTTGAAATCAAGGATCTATATGAAGTGGGCGAAATTCCGCCCCTTGGTCATGTCCCTAAAAAAATGCATGCCTGGGCTATTCGCCGGGATCGTCAGGGGCCACCCGAAGAATCCATGCTGCAGGAAATTGTTGATGTTCCGGAAATTGAATCTGACGAGGTTCTCATTTTAGTCATGGCCGCCGGCGTGAATTATAACGGCATCTGGACGGGGCTTGGCGTTCCCATATCCATGTTTGACGTTCACGGCGCAGATTATCATATTCCGGGGTCCGATGCCTCGGGCATTGTTTATAAAGTAGGCCGGCGAGTGAAACGCTTTAAGGTTGGTGATGAAGTTATCGTCCATTGCAATCAGGACGACGGCGATGACGAAGAATGTAACGGCGGCGATCCCATGAACAGCCCCTCTCAGAAAATATGGGGTTATGAAACGCCGAACGGCTCCTTCGCCCAATTCACCAATATACAGGCCCGTCAGCTCATGCATCGGCCAAAACATCTGACATGGGAAGAAAGCGCCTGTTATACGCTAACGCTTGCCACGGCTTACCGTATGTTATTTGGTCATCGTCCGCATATCCTGCGGCCCGGCCATAATGTCCTTGTCTGGGGCGCGTCCGGCGGGCTTGGTTCCATGGCCGTTCAATTGATTGCAGCGGCGGGGGCCCATGCCATTGGCGTGATTTCCGATGAAAGCAAGCGGGATTTTGTCATGTCGCTTGGGGCCAAGGGGGTTATCAACCGCAAGGACTTTGACTGTTGGGGCCAGTTGCCGCCAGTGAGTGATACGAAAGTTTATTCGGCTTACAATAAAAAAGCCCGGGAATTCGGTAAAGCGATCTGGAATATTACCGGCAAGGGCAATGATGTGGATTTTGTCTTTGAACATCCCGGCGAGGCCACCTTCCCGGTATCCTGTTTTGTGGTCAAGCGCGGCGGCATGGTGGTCTTCTGCGCCGGAACCACGGGCTTTAACCTGACCTTTGATGCCCGTTTTGTCTGGATGCGCCAGAAACGGATTCAAGGCAGCCATTTTGCCAACCTGAAACAGGCTTCTCTTGCCAATGATCTGGTGATTGAGCGACGCGTTGATCCTTGCATGTCAGAGGTTTTCTCATGGGAAGATATTCCAAAATCCCATACCAAAATGTGGAAAAACCAGCATAAGCCCGGCAATATGGCCGTTCTGGTCAGCGCAAAACGGCCCGGCCTTCGCACTTTCGAAGATTGTGTCGAAGCCGGAAACAACCCCGGAAATAACGCCGGAAACAACTGATGAGCAGTCTTTTATTTCAAACTTGCACCGCCGCTGTGGAGGCGGCGGGCATTTATGCGGATGCCGCGCGGGATAGCCTTAAAAAGCATCTGATGAAGGACGGCAAACTTGACCGCCGGCTCATGGAAAAACATCAATATGCCTGCCATGGTTTTTCCTGGCTCTCCACCTATGTCGAGGCCTTGCGCCAGACATTGAATTGGGCAGTGGCCCTTGAGTCTGAAGGCAAATTTACCGCGCTCGAAGAATCGATTGTGCGCATCGGATTTGGCGAATATCTGTCGCAAATCCTGGGCGGAATTCCCATGAGTCAGGGCGAGATCATCCGCCCGGCAGATATGTGGGTCGGCGCCGATGATATTCAGGCCTTCAACACGCCAGAAGTGAGCCAACTGATCAATGACGGCAATAATCCCGGCAATCGCGAAAAGCTGGCCCGCCTGATTGAGCATAGCCTTGATACAGGGGCCTTTGGTAACCTCGGACTGGACGATATGTATGACATGATCCGGGAACAATTCCGGCGGTTTGCCAATGAAGAAGTCAGCCCCCATGCCCATGACTGGCATTTAAATGATGACTATATCCCCATGGATATCATTGATAAAATGAGCGAGATGGGCGTCTTTGGCTTGACCATCCCGGAAGAATATGGTGGCTCGGGCCTTGGGAAAACCAGCATGTGCATTGTTTCCGAAGAACTCGCGCGCGGATATATCGGTGTTGGCTCGCTCGGCACGCGGTCCGAGATTGCCGCCGAACTTATCATGGGCGGCGGGACAGAGGCACAGAAAAAGAAATGGCTGCCGAAAATTGCCATGGGCGAAACTCTGCCCACGGCGGTTTTTACCGAACCTAATGTTGGTTCCGATCTTGGTTCCCTTAAAACCCGCGCCATAAAGGACGGCGATAAATACCGCATCACCGGCAATAAAACATGGATCACCCATGCGGCGCGCGCCGACGTCATGACGCTGCTCGTGCGCACCAATCCGGATCAGCCGGGCTATAAAGGCCTCAGCATGTTTCTGGCCGAAAAACAGCGCGGGACAGAGGATAATCCCTTCCCCACGGACGGCATGACCGGCGGCGAGATCGAAGTTCTGGGCTACCGGGGCATGAAAGAATTTGAGCTGGGCTTCGATGGTTTTGAGGTCAAGGCGGAAAATCTTCTGGGCGGCGAAGAAGGTAACGGTTTCAAACAATTGATGACCACCTTTGAAAGCGCCCGTATTCAAACCGCCGCGCGGGCCTTGGGGGTCGCGCAAAATGCCATGGAGCTCGGCCTGAGGTATGCCACAGAACGGGTGCAATTTGGCCAACCCATATTTAACTTCCCCCGCGTTCACAGCAAAATAGCCCTCGCCGCTGTGGAAATTATGATGACCCGCCAATTAACCTATTTTGCCGCCCGCCAGAAAGACGAGGACAAACGCTGCGACCTTGAAGCCGGCATGGCAAAATTGCTCGGCGCGCGCGTGGCATGGAGCACGGCGGATAATGCCCTGCAAATCCACGGCGGCAATGGTTATGCGCTGGAATATCAAATCAGCCGCGTTCTTTGCGATGCCAGAATTTTAAATATTTTCGAGGGCGCCGCAGAAATTCAGGCGGATGTTATTGCCCGACGACTTTTGTCGTCGAATTAAATGATGGCGACTTTTGTCGTCGAATTA
>JAJRQU010000171.1 GCA_024280095.1 Alphaproteobacteria bacterium
ACGGCGAGATTTTCGCCCATCACAAGGACTATTGAGCATGGATAACGATTACCGCCCTTTTCATGCCAGCCCGTCAAAACCGCGCTTTATGCCGCCGCCGGGGGCCGTGGACGCCCATTGCCATGTTTTCGGGCCATCTGTGAACTTCCCCTACGCGCCAAACCGGAAATACACGCCCTGTGATGCGCCAAAAGAAAAACTGTTTGCCCTGCGTGACTTCCTCGGCTTTGAACGTAATGTGATTGTTCAGGCTTCCTGTCACGGGCGGGATAATGCGGCCCTCATTGATGCCCTGAGAAATGCCGGGGATCTGGCACGGGGCGTTGCGGTGGTGGGTTCTGATATAAGGGGCGATGACTTACAGGATATGCATGAGGCCGGCGTGCGGGCGGTGCGGTTTAATTTTGTCAAACGGCTGGTGGACAGCACGCCTAAGCAGGTCTTTATGGATATCGCCGCAAGAGTTGCCAAATTAGGCTGGCATATTGTGGTTTATTTTGAGGCTCCGGATTTTGAGGACTTAATCCCGTTTCTACAACAATTGCCGACAATCGTGGTGGTGGATCACATGGGGCGTCCGGATGTGAGCAAAGGCGTGGATCATGCGGACTTTCAACGGTTTGTCACATTCATGGCAGAAAACCAAAATATCTGGACCAAGGTAACCTGCCCGGAACGCCTGAGCCTTACCGGCCCGCCTTATGGTGATGTTATTCCCTTTGCAAAGCTGTTGGTTGAGAGATTTCCGAACCGGGTTTTATGGGGCACCGACTGGCCGCACCCCAATATGAAATCCCATACGCCCGATGATGGGTTGCTTGTCGATGTCATCCCCGGGATTGCCCCCACCCTGAAGCAACAGCAGGCTCTTCTGGTGGATAACCCTATGCGTTTATACTGGCCTGAAAAGGAGACAGATGATGTCCTATCTTGATGACAAAACACCAATTCCGGGAACAATCCTGTTTGATGGCACCATGGCCCGCAAGGGGTACGGGTTGAATAAAATGTGTTATTCGCTCAATGATCAGGCGGCACGAGCGGAATTTTCCCGCGATGAAATGGCTTACTGCGAAAAGTTTGGCCTGACGACAGAACAAAAGAAAGCCATCAAGGCACGGGATGTTATCGGCCTGCTGGAGCAGGGGGGAAGTATTTATTTTCTGGCCAAATTTACTGGTGGGCTGGGCCTGAATATGCAGGATATTGGCGCGATCCAAACCGGAATGACGGTGGAAGAATTCAAAGAAAAACTTGTCAAGGCGGGAGAATAACCATGGCTGAAATCATCGGGGCCATCGGCTCATCCCATATCCCGGCTATCGGCGTTGCCATTGCCAGAAAGATACAGCAAACACCCTATTGGAAGCCTTTCTTCGACGGCTTTCCGCCCATTCATGACTGGCTTGCCAGAGAGAAGCCGGATGTTGCCATTGTTTTTTATAATGATCATGGGCTGGAGTTTTTTCTGGATAAGAAACCAACTTTTGCTATCGGGGCGGCGGCAGAATATATCAGCTATGATGAAGGCTGGGGCATTGATACCATTCCGCCTGTAATCGGTGACGAGGGTCTGTCATGGCATATCTGTAATGAGCTGGTGGAAGATGAATTTGATATTACCATCTGTCAGGAACTGGGCATTGATCACGGCCTGACCGTGCCCATGCAATTGATGTGGCCGGGAAATTCATATGGTCATATGAAGGTCATTCCCGTGGTGATAAATTGTGAAGAACATCCCATGCCGTCACCAAAGCGTTGTTTTGATCTGGGGCGGTCCATCGGCAAGGCGGTAGAATCCTATGAAAAAGAGCTGAAAGTGGTTGTTTTGGGTACAGGCGGGTTGTCTCACCAGTTGGACGGACAGCGCGCCGGACTGATCAACAAAGAATTTGACATCATGTGCATGGACAAAATCGTTAATCAGCCGGAAGAATTGCTTGATTTTTCTATTCGGGATCTCGTGGAAATTGCCGGGGCGCAAGGGGTTGAGCTTAATATGTGGCTCGCCATGCGTGGGGCGCTGACCGGACAGGTCACCGAACTCCACCGCAATTACCATATCCCCATCTCCAATACCGGGGCAGGAACCATGTTGCTTTCAAATAAATAATATAAGGCTAAGGGATATAATGGAAAAAAATAATCCAGATGAAAGTGTTTCAAGCTTTCAGGCAAAAGCCATCATGATCTGTTTGGCAATTAATATGCTGGATGGGTTTGATGTATTGGCAATCGCTTTTGCGGCACCGGGACTTTCGGCTGAATGGCAGATGAGTGCCATAGATATTGGTTATCTATTGAGTTCTGGCCTAATCGGAATGGTTCTTGGTTCTTTTCTTCTGGCCCCTATGGCGGACAAGGTCGGTCGGCGTATTATCATTCTTATTTGTCTTGGTATTATGACTATAGGCATGCTTGGTTCAGCAATATCCCAGGACTTTAATCAAATGGCACTTACGCGCCTCTTTACAGGGGTAGGCATAGGGGGAATGTTGGCAAGTTTGAATACTATCGTTGCAGAATATTCCCCGGATAAATGGCGTGGATTAGCGGTTAGCATTATGCAAACGGGCTATCCTATCGGCGCGACTATTGGGGGGGCTTTTGCGGCATATTTGGTATCTTTATATGATTGGCGGGCAATCTTTTTCTTTGGGGCGGCAATGTCTACAATAATGATACCTGTAGTCTTGATCGGATTGCCTGAATCTCTGACTTTCCTGCTTGAAAAGAGGCCGAAGGGAGTGCTGGACAAAGTTAACAAAATATACATAAAAACCGGACAGAGAGCATTGTTGTCACTTGAGAAAGAGGGTAATGCCATCAGGACAGGCAAAATAAGCATTTTTGCCATGTTCTCACCTGATTTACGGATGCGTACATTCTCGCTATGGACATGTTTCTTCATGGTGATGTTTACGTTCTATTTTCTTCTAAGCTGGACGCCCAAAATTATGGCTGAACTGGGGGCCGGTGAAGTGGGCGGTATCGGCAGTGGTATAATAATGAATATCGGTGGCATTGTCGGGGCTATTGCTCTGGGTTATTTGTCGGCTATTTTTTCTTCGTTGAAATTAACCGCAAGCTATATGGTATTATGTATGGTCTCTATGATCGGATTCGGCCTGATCTCTACCGATATGGATATGATGTTACTTTTTATTTTCTTTATGGGGTTCTTTATCTTTGGATCAATGATAGGTCTATATACACAAGTGCCTGACATTTTTCCCGCCTTGATCAGGACAACCGGAACTGGTTGGGCCATCGGGGTCGGACGATTTGGTGCTGTGCTGGGACCAATAACGGCAGGGATATTGATTGAGGCAGAATGGAGCAGGCTGGAACTTTTTTCCGTACTTGGCATACCTTTGCTTATTTCCACATTTGTAATCATGCGGTTAATGCCTGACAGGCATTGACTTAATTATATGATACCTTTGCGAAAGTCAGTTGGCTTCTGATTAATTTTATTGTGAAAAAACTTTGAGAAATGAGCGGGGTCACAATAGCCTAATTCATAAGAAATTTCTGCAATGGTCATGGAGGTATAAATCAATAGTCTTTTAGCTTCCAGCAATGATCGTTCATAAAGTAATTCCGAGGCAGAAATATCAAGAATTGCTCGGCAGATACGATTTAGATGTGTCGGTGTGATGTTAAGTTCACAGGCATACTCTGCCACTGATCGCCATTCACGGAATTTTATGTTGATCAGGTTTTGAAATTCGCGCAGAAGAATTTGTTTTTGTGATGTAATCTTGCTTGGGTAATTTTCTTTATGGGAGTGTATTCTGGAAATTTTGGTAATTAATACAGTTGCGAGGCAACGTAAAGTCAAACCATGTGCAGATTTCATTTCGGCATGTTCTGTTGATATCGAGGTGAAAAGATATTGGAGATCCCTTTGCAGGGAGATATTTTCACAATGGGATACCACCTTTTGACTGATGTGTTCTAAAAGTAATAAATTGTCTTTTAAGATATTCTGGAGATATACGTCTGGAATAGTAAGAACCCAGCCTTTTGTACCGGGTTGAAAATTAAAACCGTGAATAGTCATCGGAGGAACTCCAATGACTATATTGTCAGTTAATGCTTTTTTCTGCCCTTCAATAAGAGCATATCCACCCCCTTCTATTATGTAGAAAAACTGGTATAAGTTATGATGTTGATGTTGCCGAAATTTCCACCCGTGATGTTGACTGCGTGCCCTGATGGACTCGATATGGAGATAATCCGTAAAAAGCTCGGATTCGTCCTCACCATAGAGTATGTAGTTTGGGATATCTTTCATAATGTTCTAAATATACAATTTATAATCAACTCTGTCCATTTCTCTTTTGGCGGAAACCCTATAATTTAATAGCTTAAATAATGTGGTTTGATTATAGAGGAAATTATGACATGAAAACGCAGGTTGCTATCATCGGCGCGGGTCCTTCCGGCCTCTTACTGGGGCAGTTATTGCATAAAAGGGGTATCAAAAATATTATTCTTGAGCGTGTCACGCCAGATTATGTGTTGAGCAGAATTCGGGCGGGTATTTTAGAGCAGGGCTTTGCAGATTTAATGCGCGAGGCCGGAGTGGGTGCGCGTATGGACAGTGATGGTGAAGTTCATGACGGCGTTGAAATTGTTGTCAATGGCCGTCGGGAGCGTATCGATCTGAAGGGTCTGACGGGTGGTGATACGGTCATCGTTTATGGCCAGACCGAACTGACCAGAGACCTGATGGATGCTCGGGTGGACTCAGGCCAGACAACGCATTATGAGGTTAGCAATGCTCAACCCCATGGCATGCTGGAAGAGCAACCTTACGTCACCTATGAGAAGGACGGCAAGTCTTATAAGCTTGAGTGTGATTATATCGCGGGTTGTGACGGATTTCACGGGGTTTCAAGGAAAAGCATACCTGAAGATTGCATCACCGAATATGAACAACTATATCCGGGGGGATGGCTCGGTCTGCTTTCAGATACCCCTCCGGTCAATCCCGAACTAGTTTATGTCCGGCACGCACGCGGTTTTGCATTATGCAGTCTGCGTTCCCAGACCCGAAGCCGTTATTATATTCAGGTCAATAAAGATGACAAGGTAGAGGATTGGAGTGATGATAGGTTTTGGGCAGAGCTGAAACGTCGCCTGCCGGATGACTTGGCGGAGAAGCTTGTGACGGGGCCATCCCTTGAGAAAAGCATTGCCCCCATGCGCAGCTTCGTTGCAGAACCCATGCAGTATGGCCGGCTGTTCCTACTTGGCGATGCCGCGCATATTGTACCCCCTACGGGAGCCAAGGGACTTAATACGGCGGCCAGTGATGTCTATACCCTATATACAATCCTGACCAAAGTTTACGGAGAGGGTAAAACGGAGTTGGTAGAGAAATATTCAGAAATCTGTTTGCGCCGTATCTGGAATGGGGAGAGGTTCTCATGGTGGATGAGCAATATGCTACATACATTTGAGGAAACTTCCGATTTTGAGGATAAGATGTATACTTCTGAAATTGACTATTACCTATCATCAGAAGCCGGTAAAAGGGTTATTGCCGAGCAATATGTGGGCTTGCCTTTTGAAGAAATAAAATAAATAATTCTGAGTGCCATTACATATTATTGTATATAAAATACCGTTCAATATAAATTTCACATAATTTATTATTTAATGCAGGGACATATCTATGAAAACACGTGCGGCAGTGGCTTTTAAGGCCGGGGAAGCTTTGAGCATTGAAACAGTTGATCTCGAAGGGCCGCGCGCAGGAGAGGTGTTGGTGGAATTGAAAGCCACCGGCATTTGTCATACTGATGCCTTTACTTTGTCTGGTGATGATCCGGAGGGCGCATTTCCGGCCATATTAGGTCATGAAGGTGCCGGGGTGGTTGTGGAAATTGGCGCAGGAGTAACGTCGCTGGCGGTGGGTGATCATGTGATCCCGCTTTATACGCCGGAATGCCGCGAATGTGATTATTGCTTAAATCCCAAAACAAATTTATGCCAATGCATTCGGGAAACCCAAGGGGCCGGGTTGATGCCCGATGGCTCGAGCCGATTTTCTTTGGATGGCACGCCGATCCTGCATTATATGGGCTGCTCGACTTTCTCCAATCATACGGTGTTGCCAGAAATTGCGCTGGCCAAAATCCGAAAAGACGCGCCTTTTGACAAGGTCTGTTATATTGGCTGCGGGGTGACCACCGGGGTCGGGGCGGTCGCTTTTGATGCCAAAGTGGAGCCGGGCAGCAATGTGGTGGTTTTCGGCCTTGGCGGTATTGGCCTGAATGTCATACAGGGCGCGCGCATGGTCGGGGCCAATAAAATAATTGGCATTGATATTAATGAAAGCAAAGTTGCCATGGCCAAAAAATTTGGCATGACAGATTTTATAAATCCTCAAAAAACGCCAGAGCTGATTGAAGCCATCATGGATATGACAAATGGCGGCGCGGATTATAGTTTTGAATGTATTGGCAATGTGAATACCATGCGCCAAGCCCTTGAATGCTGTCATAAAGGCTGGGGCGAAAGTATCATTATCGGCGTTGCGGGCGCGGGACAGGAAATATCCACGCGGCCGTTTCAACTGGTCACGGGGCGGGTCTGGCGGGGGTCTGCCTTTGGCGGCGCGCGGGGCCGCACGGATGTGCCGAAAATTGTTGACTGGTATATGGACGGCAAGATCAATATTGACGACCTGATCACCCATACCATGCCTCTTGATGATATTAACAGGGCCTTTGATCTGATGCATAGCGGGGATAGCATCCGCAGTGTGGTGCTTTATTAGAGCAATAGCGTCATAACGGGGTAAGAGGGGTTTGTTTTTAAATGATAACGCCAGAACTTATCATGTCACTTGGCAAGAAAGACTTTTTTCAGTCCCTCTCTCAAACATTGGGAAAAATGGTCTATATTGACCATGTGGTATTATTTGCCTTTGACCATGAATTTATCCCGCGCTTCGTTGACGGGACAAGCCGGAATATGGGCTCAATCACATCGAAGCTCAGTCAATTATATGAAAAATCCTTTTATTATTATGATGACCCCAACTTAAAATGGATTGGACGAACGGATAAAAAAAACACGGCGCCTCTTCTTCAGCAGTTGCGGGCGGCGGATATCGTTAATGCAGCTTACAGAAAATATATTTACGAGGATCATGGTTTATTAGAGCGCATATCGGTCATCGATCATGAACAACAGAAATGGTTTGTCCTTAATCTTTACCGTGATGTTGAAACTGGTTATTTTAGCCCAAAGGAGATGAAGTATCTTCAAAAACAAGTCCCCTTGATATCTGCTCTTATAAAGCGTCATTTATCCCTTCTTCCGCCCGTCATATGGCATATGAATACTGTTCCACCTATTGAGAAACTGGAATCTCTGGTGACAGGTCTCGGCCATAATCTAAGCAAGCGCGAGATAGAGGTTTGCGCCCGTTCATTGCAGGGTATGACCCGAGAAGCGGTCTCCCTTGATTTAGGGATCAAACAGCCAACTGTTGCCACATTCATGAGCCGTGCCTATGCGAAACTGAAGATTTCAAGCCTGAATGAGTTATTCAGCCTGTGTCTTGCCCGGTTAAGTAACCGGCGTTAATTTTTAAAGGCCTCTGTCATCCAACAGGATGATAGGAGAATATATATTTAGATGTTAAATTTTATTCTTTGAGAATAAGGAGCCCTTCAATATGTATCAGTCATTACCAGATCGTTTATGCCGGAATATCACAGCAGAAGAAATAGCCGCCTATGAAGAAAACGGGGCGCATGTTCTTCGGGGGGTGCTGCCGATAGAATGGGTTGAGGTGATGCAGGATGCCGTAGAGCGTATATTGAATAATCCGGGCGATGCCGCGCTGGAATATACTCCCAAAGGAAATACAGGCCGTTATTATGGGGATTTTTTTATTTGGCGCAGGGATCCTGCCTTTAAAGCTTTTATGAGGGATTCGCCCATGCCCGAAATTGCGGCGCAGGTCATGGACTCCCAATGCTTAAACTTTTTTTATGATCAACTGCTTGTGAAAGAACCTAATACGGCGGAACCGACCCCCTGGCATCAGGATTTATCCTATTGGCCGGTGCGGGGCAGTCAGGTTATATCCGTCTGGGTGCCTTTTGACCCTGCCAATGAGGAAAGCGGTGTGGTGGTCTATGTGAAGGGGTCTCATAAATGGGGCAAGCTCTATGCGCCTCATACCTTTGGCGGCAAAACGGGCTTTGCGGATATATATGCCAAAGCCGGCCTAGAGGAACTGCCTGATATAGAGGCCGAAAGAGACAAGCATGAAATTCTGAGCTGGGAAATGGTGCCGGGGGATGTGTTAATTCATCACCCTTTAACGCTGCATTATGCCTCGGGCAATAAATCAACAACAGGACGGCGGCGGGGGCTGGCCCTGCGTTATTTGGGGGATGACGCAACATTCGATAGCCGTCCGGGCACCTTTCTGGAAAATAAGAAAGTTATGGACACGATCCCTGATATCACATTTGCCGATGGCGACAGATTCTCCGGCGATTTATTCCCCCGCGTTTGGCCGCGATAAAAATATTATCAATTTGGAATTTCCCAGAATGCTTGAACAGGTGAGGCTGATCATATAGAAGGGATATAAATATTCCTTAGAGACAAACATATAATGAGATCAAATTATCAGGTGCCAAATATCCTAATCACCATTTTTTTCGGGGCGGTGGTTTTTTTATTGATCACTTTGGGGCATATGCCGGACGCCTTGGCGCACGGCGTGACCGAAGGCGATAAAGGCTATATTCAGGAAAGCTCAGGCGTGTTGATCATGCCGTTCATTTATCTTGGCGCGAAGCATATGATGACGGGGTATGATCATTTATTATTTCTCTTTGGGGTCATTTTCTTTCTCTATCGCCTTAAGGATATTGGCCTTTATGTGACGTTATTTGCCGTGGGGCATATCATAACCCTGCTCACCGGTACATTGATGGAGATCAGCGTCAGCGCCTATTTAATTGATGCCATTATCGGCTTTTCCATTGTTTATAAGGCGCTTGATAATCTGGGGGCCTTTCAACGCTGGTTTGGTTATCAGCCAGACACCAAAATAGCCACATTGATTTTTGGATTATTCCACGGACTTGGCCTTGCGACGAAGATTCTGGAATATGATGTCGCGGCGGATGGGTTGGTGCCTAACCTTATCGCCTTTAATGTGGGGGTAGAGATCGGGCAAATTCTGGCGCTTGCCGTGATCCTTATTGCCATGGGTTTCTGGCGGCGGTCAAAGGGGTTTCTGAACCATGCCTATACGGCGAATGTCATATTGATGACCAGTGGCTTTCTGCTGGTGGGTTATCAAATGACGGGCTATTTTGTTTCATCATAATTTTCAGGAATAACCCTAATGCATAACGTAAATATCCCCCCCGCACTAGAACTGCCGTCAACGGGAAAGCTCATTAAATCAACGATTGCGGCCGCCGTGGTCGCCAGCGTTATATTGGTCAGTATCGTTATGCCTGCCGAATATGGCATAGACCCGACGGGCATGGGAAAGATTCTGGGCTTGCAAAAAATGGGTGAGATAAAAACGGCGCTTGCGAGGGAGGCGGAACTGGAAAAAGATACGGCGCTGGGCGATACCCCCGCCGTCATTGTAGAAATTGCGCCAGCGGGTGCTATCCTTACTCATAAAATGACGGTGACCTTAGCCGTTAATGAGAGCACCGAGATTAAACTTAAAATGAATAAGGACAGTCAAGTCCACTATGCCTGGGCCACTGATAAGGGGGGCGTCTTTTTTGATAAGCATGCAGATTCTGTGGATATTGACTATCATATTTACAACAACGGCACGGATCAGAAAGCTGGCGGCATTCTCACGGCCGCCTTTGACGGCAGCCACGGCTGGTACTGGAAAAACCGCACAGCAGAGCCCATGACCATCACCCTGAAGACCACCGGCGAATATCTCAATATTCAAGAGATGAATTAATCATAAACTTAAGCGATACCCAGAATTTTATGGGTTTGCAGGCTTAAGCGCCACTTGGGGTGATCAAGACAATATTGAACGGCCTCTTTTGTGTGATCCTTGTCCTTTTCATCAAGAGGCTGGAGGTAGAAATTCTTGAAATTCAGATGGGATACATCCTCGGGCTTTATGTTTTCCTGCGGATAGACCAGTTTTAACTCATCGCCCGTGACCTGCACCAGTTTATCCAGATTTTTCGGACTAACGCAGACCCAATCAAGTTCGGGCGGGCAGGGCAGGCTGCCGTTGGTTTCGACCGCGACCTCAAATCCTGCGGCTTGAAAGGCTTTTATCAGGGGGGTGCCGAGCTGCATTAACGGCTCACCGCCTGTACAAACGATAAAGGGCTGGTCTGATCCATTGGTGTTATCATCCCAGATTTTGCGGGCCGTTTGGGCCAAATCTTCGGGTTTTTTGAATTTCCCGCCGCCTGTCCCGTCCGTGCCGATAAAGTCGGTATCACAGAAGCTGCAATCGGCAGTGGCGCGGTCTTTTTCAAGGCCCGACCAGAAATTACAGCCGGCAAAACGGCAAAATACCGCCGCGCGGCCCGTATGGCGGCCTTCGCCTTGCAATGTATAGAATATTTCGTTGACACTATAGGTCATTGATAAGCAACAGGGTCACTATACCCCGCCTCGCGGAAACCCTTAAGCCGTAAATGACAGGCATCGCACTGGCCGCAGGATATGCCGTTTTCATCCGGGTCATAGCAGCTGGTGGTCAGGCTGTAATCAACACCAAGCTCCAAACCTTTGCGCACGATATCCGCCTTGGTCATGTCGATCAGCGGCGTATGAATTTTAATGCCGCCGCCCTCGACACCGCTTTTGGTGGCAAGATTGGCCATGACTTCATAGGCTTTGATATAGTCAGGACGGCAATCGGGATAGCCACTAAAATCCAAGGCATTGACCCCGATGAAAATATCTCTTGCCCCTTGGGTTTCGGCAAAGGCCAAGGCAAAAGACAGAAATATGGTATTGCGGGCGGGAACATAGGTCACAGGGATGTCCCCGGTAATATCATTGGCCATCTTTTGAGACACCTCAGTGCCGCTGCGGCTTTTGGGGACGTCAATATCGGCGGTCAGCGCCGATCCGCCAAATATGCGCAGGTCAATCTTTGCCGTGACATGATGTGACAGGCCCATAACCTTGGCCACCCGGGCGGCGGCTTTAAGCTCGATCGTGTGGCGCTGGCCGTAATCAAAGCTCAAACCCACGACGTCAAAGCCTTGTGCTTTGGCAATGGCCGCGCAGGTTGTGGAATCAAGACCGCCGCTCAGCAGCAGGACAGCTTTTTTATTCTGGGTCATATTTGTCTTATCTTCTTTAAGCATGTATTTATGCTTCACATAACGTAAAAATAGGTCTAGTACCAGTTTCTATTATAAAACAGCGTTATTTTAGGGAGAATCCCATGCCTTTGTCAAAAGCTGCCGCCCGAAAGCCCCTTCATACCCGTGCTATCACCTGCGATGGTTATGAACGCGAAGATGGCCTGTGGGATATAGAGGCCCGTATGGAAGACATCAAACATTACGCCTTTGACAATAAATTCAGGGGCAAGGTGGAACCGGGCGTGCCGCTTCACGAGATGTATTTGCGCCTGACCCTGAATGATGACCTTATGGTAAAGGATGTGGAAGCCCAAATGGATCATGTGCCCTTTATGGGCTGTTCTGATATTGCGGTGGATTACCGAAAGCTTATCGGGGTTAAGATCGGTGTTGGTTGGCGCCGCGCCATCAAGGAACGTCTTGGCGGCACGTTGGGTTGCACGCATTTAACGGAATTGCTTCCTGTCATGGCAACCGTTGCCATTCAAACCATTATGCCCGTCATAATGAAGCGCCGCAGGGAAGAAGAAAAGGATAGCAAGAAAGATACCAAGAGAGCTAGGCCGCTAATGCTGGATAGTTGCCATAGCTGGGCCTCGGACGGCCCCAATGTGAAGGAGTTTGCCCCGGACTTCTACACCGGAGATTAGGGGGTGTCTTTATCATCCTTATCGGAAATTTTATGGTCGGAAATTTTATGGGCGTCCAGATGATCTTCCAAGGCCTTTATTTCTTTTTTGATGACGCGTTTTACCGATTTTTTCTGGCCAAATTTGACCCGGTTCTCGTCGGCCTGTTTTTCCTGTTTTATTTTGGCGATTTTTTTGCCGGCTTTATTGAAATTAATGATGTTCGCCATCCTGATATCCTTTATCTTTGGCCAGTATACCACATATTATCACCGGTGAGATGAATTATAATTTTACGCTCCTGAAAAAACCTGATAAGAACAAAAGGGAAACCTTTGGCAGAAAATATTTATGACCCATATAAAAACAGAAGGCGGCATTGCCTTTAAACTACAATCGGAATTTGAACCCTCCGGCGATCAGCCCCAAGCCATTGAAAAGCTTGTGGCAGGCATTACGCAAGGGCTTGTAGATCAGGTGTTGCTGGGTGTTACGGGCTCCGGCAAAACATATACCATGGCAAAGGTCATTGAACATACCCAAAGACCTGCTCTGATTATGGCCCATAATAAAACGCTGGCGGCTCAATTATATAGCGAGATGAAATCGTTTTTTCCGGATAATGCGGTGGAATATTTTGTGTCTTATTATGACTATTATCAGCCAGAGGCCTATGTGCCGCGCTCGGATACCTATATTGAAAAAGACGCCAGTATCAATGAACAGATTGACCGTATGCGCCATGCCGCGACACGGGCTGTTTTTGAGAGGGATGACGTGATCATCATTGCCAGCGTTTCTTGCATCTATGGTATGGGCTCGCCGGAAACCTATCTTGAAATGACCATTCCCTTTGAGGTGGGCATGATGATAGATCAACGGGATTTGCTGCGCCGCATGGTTGAATTGCACTATAAGCGCAACGATAATTTCTTTCAGCGCGGAACATTCCGGGTGCGCGGCGATGTAATAGAGGTTTTTCCGGCCAGTTTTGAGGATCAGGCCGTCCGGCTGAATTTCTTTGGGGATGAGCTGGAAGCGATCATTATGTTTGATCCGCTCACCGGCGAGAAAATGCATAATGTGACCCAGACAAAGCTTTATGCCAATAGCCATTATGTCACCCCGGGCCCCACATTACAGCAGGCGCAGAAAACCATCAGGGCGGAACTTAACTGGCGGCTTGCCGAAATGAATGAACAGGGCAAGATATTGGAGGCCGCAAGGCTCGAACAACGAACCAATCTTGATCTGGAAATGATGGCGGCCACGGGCGGCTGTTCAGGTATTGAGAATTACTCGCGCCATTTGACAGGACGGGAAGCGGGCATAAATCCGCCGACCTTATTTGAATATCTGCCGGATAATATGCTGTTGTTTGTGGATGAAAGCCATGTGAGCGTGCCGCAGATCGGCGCCATGAGCAAGGGCGATTATGCCCGCAAAAGCACACTTTCGGATTTTGGTTTCCGTCTGCCGTCCTGCATTGATAATCGGCCCCTGAAATTTGAAGAATGGGACAGGCTGCGCCCGCAAAGCATCTATGTCTCGGCCACCCCCGGCAAATGGGAAATGGCCCAGACGGGCGGGGCAATAGTCGAGCAGGTGATCCGGCCCACAGGGCTGATTGACCCACCCTGCGAAATTAAACCGGTGGAGACACAGGTCGATGATTTATTTCATGAGGCCCAAAAAACCATCGCGCAAGGGTACCGCGTTCTGGTGACCACCTTGACCAAACGCATGTCTGAGGATTTGACCGAATATCTTCATGAAAATGGCTTGAAAGTTCGGTATTTACATTCAGATATTGATACGTTGGAGCGCATTGAAATCATCCGTGATTTACGCCTTGGCACATTCGATATACTGGTGGGCATTAACCTGCTGCGCGAAGGTTTGGACATTCCGGAATGCGGCCTTGTGACCATATTGGACGCGGATAAAGAGGGGTTTTTACGTTCTGAAACATCGCTGATACAGACCATCGGGCGGGCGGCGCGTAATGTGGACGGCAGAGTGATTCTCTATGCCGATAAAATCACCCGCAGCATGCAGGCCGCGCTGGACGAGACGGGCAGGCGGCGCGAAAAGCAGGTGGCCTATAATCTGGAGCATGGCATTACCCCCGAAAGCATTAAGAAATCCATCGGCGATATTATTCAGGGCGCGTCTGAGGGTGATCATGTGCTTGTGCCGCTGGATATTGAAGGCAACCATATGGTCGGCCATAATCTGAAGGCCTATATTGCGGATATTGAAAAAGACATGCTCGAAGCCGCCGGAAATCTTGAGTTTGAGGAGGCTGCGAGGTTGCGTGATGAGGTCAAGCGCCTGGAAGATCATGAACTTGGCCTTACCGCCCAGCATCCTGTTGGTAGGCATCTTTCCAAGGGCAGATCAACCGCCGGTAAAGGCGGCACCCGCCAATATCGCCGCAAGAGCAATAAGCCTTCTGCCAAAAATTTTTAAACTTTCAGATTGATTTAAAAACCGCCAAGGCTTATAGCTTCGGCAACGGTTTTTGACTATATTGCCGTATCATTACGGAATGTGGCGCAGCATGGTAGCGCACTTCGCTGGGGGTGAAGGGGTCGCAGGTTCGAATCCTGTCATTCCGACCAAATAAAAGCCTGCTAGTCCAATGGATTAGCAGGCTTTTCTTATTTGAAATATGAATATTTTTTGATCAGATTACGGGGATGGTTTTGGCATAGCTGCCATTCGCATAGAGCAGGGGGGCGATTTCATTGATATATCGCAGATCCGTTACAATTCCCATAAATATACCGTGGGTACCAAATGTGATGGTTTTTTCTAATTTGACAAACAAGTTTGCTTGTGCGCTTTCAAGATGGGGCGGGCCATTCTTTGTCACCCAGTCCTTATGGGTGAATTGATTGTTACCATTCCCCGGATTGCTGAAATCATTGGAAATCGACTGTTGATCATGATGTAGAATATTGATGCAGAAATCTTTACTGTTTGATATTACCTCATAGAATTTAGAGTCTTGATGGATACAAACCAACATGGAAAGTGGCTCAAAGCTCACGCAGGTGACAGAGGTCGCCGTCATGCCCAGCGGTATGCCATCACATTCTGCCGTGATGATGCTCACCGTTGAGGCAATGCGGCGCATGGCTTGACGAAAGTCTTCTTGTATATCTGCTTTATTCTTTTTCACGAATTTGCCTTAACGTTACGGCTGGGCTATTTTTTTTAAATATTCTGCTGCCGCGTCCGCGTCCATGAACCAGGGGAAAAAGTCACGGGGATCATTAAAGCCATCGACTATTTTTTGTGCTGTTTCAGGATGTTGACCGGCGGCTCCCAATATCTGTAAAACGTGATCTTGAGGCGGCAACAGAAAGGCATTGGTCCATTCCACGACATATTTTGCATAGGCCCAGAATTCATCGAAGGTTTGCTGCATCCATGCTGAGTCAAAATCTTTGTCGGCGTGATTTATAATGCTGTCAAAATATATTTTTGTAGATTTTGTCGCATTGTTTGATCCTTGCCCGGTGATGGGGTCATTGAGACATATGCTGTCGGCAATACCAAGAATAATTTGCCCGGAAGGAAGCCGGCCAACAGGTTTGCGTATGGTGGGCGGAAATCTTCCGGCTAAAATACCATTGTCGTCGGTCAATTCAATTTCCGTGCAGCGATCTGCTTCCCACGGCAGGTATTTTTCAAGAATATTCTTGCTCATATCCAGATGTTGCTCGGGAGAGGAAACCCCGCCCCAGCAATCCATTTCCCCGCCCGGAATACCTTCAAAAACCATGATGTCGCAGGTGCCGGTTGTGGTAAGGGCGGGAAAGCTGAAATATTCGCCAACGCCCGGAATAATATTGAAACCGACAGTGCTATATTCTGTCCGCGCCGTCATGTTTCTAACGTAGGTCAGGCCAAGAGCGCGCATGGGTTTGTCAAAAGCACTTTTTTCAGCATCTCTTTCAAACATCTTGCCAATATCACCCTTTCCCGAAGCGACCATAACCAGATCACATTCTGCCGCGATTATTTCCAGACTATCAATTGTCACTTCATCAATGACAAGTTTCCCGCCAAGCCGCTCAAATTCATTCATCCATAGGGGCATTTTTACTCTTTGGTCGATGGAATTGGCATGGCCGGTTGTTAAGCGCGCCGCCCAGTCAATAGCCTTTGTCCCATCGGGGGCCGCAACCGTAAGAGAGATGCCGTCTATTTTGGGGCATTCGTCCTCCCAGAAATCAGTGCCGAAATCTCGTTCTATATCCAGCGCCGCCCCAAACATGGCCTGAGAGGAAAGAATGCCGCCATTATATATTTCATCCCCCGTTTTATTGGTGATGATGGTCACGTCGTAACCTTTTTTCCTGAGGCCTATGCCCATTAAAAGTCCGGATTGTCCCGCACCGATTATTGTAATCTTACGCATAAAAAACTCCTAGTTTGCTAAATTGCCGAGGGCATCTGTTTGTTGTTCGGGGCCAAGGGCTGTATAGCCGCCGTCAACGGGCAAATCCGTACCCGTAATGAAACTTGCATGATCCGAGCAGAGGAAAAGGACAGCCTCTGCGATTTCTTGTGGATCGCCGACCCGTCCTTTCATATGAAAAGGCGCGGCGACGTTATCTGTTTTTTTGCGGTCACCGCCGCTTACCTCATCCATGATGGCGCACCATGTCCAGCCGGGGGAAACCGTATTCACGCGAATGCCATCCTCTGCCAGAAGCAGTGCCTCATTGCGGGTAAGCTGATGAATAGCGCCTTTTGTCATGGGGTACAGGCACCTGCCGGGCTGGGCGACTTTTGCGCTTATGCTGCCAAAATTAACAACTGCGCCCTTCGTGGCCTTAAGATGAGGACGGGCAAATTGCACAAGCATAAAGCCGCCAGCCGCATTGACATTCAAGGCTTCGAGAAATTCTTCCCGCGTAGAATCCATGGCATTATCCAGATATGTGCAGGCGGTATTGACGATAAAGTCAATCTGCCCCCATTCAGAGATGGCTAAATTCACGGCGGCTTTCAGGTCATCATCGTTTCTGACATCCGTGCGTATGAAGACAGCATTTTCGCCCAGTTGACCAGCGAGCCTGGCTCCGGCCTCTTCTGCGATGTCTGCGATGACAACTTTGGCCCCGATGTCAATAAAAGCCGTTGCAACAGAGGCGCCGATGCTTGTGGCGCTGCCTGTAATGATGGCAACTTTACCTTTTAAGCCTTTCATGAAAAATTCCCTATGCTTGTTTGTCAAAAGTATATTTGTCTAGGGATGCAGTGAAGCAATTCGCGTGGCTGAAGGCTATTCAGTAAACGCAAGGCTTATACAATATGGGCATGATTGAGGCTATTTGGTTTTCAGTGGGAATGGTTTCTCAAAGTTTCAGAGGGGCTTTCACCGTAAATTTTCTTGTAAGTTACGGAAAAACGACCAAGCTGATTGAAGCCCCAGCGTGTGGCAATTGTCGTGACGCTTTTTCCAGAACCCCGCTTTAATAATTCTTCGCGTACTTTTTCAAGGCGTCGTTCCTGTATGAATTTCAAAGGTGTTGTGCCGCGAAAGCTATTGAAACCATTGTATATGGAGCGTGGACTAACGCCGGTGACTTCCACAAGATTGTCGATGGAAATATGCTCTTTCAAATGGGCAATAATATAATCTTCTGCCTGTTTTATATGTTTTGGCGCGGCGGTTGTTTCCCGCGAGATAAGCTGATCTTGATAATTATGGCTAAAGGAAAACAATAGGCTGGTCAGCAGATTTCTTTCAAGGTCTTCGAGCAGAAATTGTGACCTCCAGGGATTAAGGCCTTGATCCAGCTCATTAATCAGAAACCATATCTGACGCCACCAGCCTTTGGCATGGGGGCTTTTCTTTGGTTCTATTTCGTGGTTAAAAAGAATTGGTTTGTCAATGGGCTGCATTAAAAGTCGGGAAAGCCTTTCTTCCAAAGCCTCGCGTTTTACCTGTACCAGTAATTTTTTGCAATCACTGCTCCAACGCATTCGGGTATATTCTGAGGGGTTGATCGCGGAAGATACAGCAGGGGAAGAATAAAATTCATCGTTATTTATACAAATACGGGCTGAGCCATCCACAGGCAATTGAAAAAGGAAGAAACGCTCAAGATAACCGGGCTCTACGGTAACTTCGGAGCCATATTCCATATAATTTAAGGCGACAGCGGATAGCTTGGCTCTGTTATGCATGGCATCCACCTTGCCTCTGCGCGCGGGCGTAAGTTTATGATCACAATAAACATTGCTTACAATCTCCTGAGCTTCGTCAGCCTCAAATGTGTGAAACAGGCGGAATTTTTGAAGTGGTTTGTTGACCATGTTTTTTAACTTTCCCTGATGTATTTTTCCTGAATTATTTTTCTATATTTTGAGCCAGTATACCATTAAATATTTTACATGTTAAATAGTATTCCCCAAACTTTGAAGAGATGGTTATCCTGTTACTGCGGCCACTATACAAAAGCTGCACAATTGATTTGATAAATAAAAATGAGAAGAGAAAATAAAGGCCGGATTGGCGTAAAGTTAAGGATATAAACCATTTAAAAGAAAGAAAAGAATACTCATGGGACAAGCAATGCAGGAAACGGATGATAAGGGAAAAAAATATGACGTTATCATTGTCGGCAGCGGTATAAATTCTTTGGTGGCGGCGGCGCTATTATCTCTTAAGGGCCAGAAAGTCTGTATTCTGGAGCGCAATGATTGGATCGGAGGCTGTATAAAGACCGATGAGCTTACGCTTGCGGGCTTTAAACATGATGTTTTTTCAGGCTTCCATCCTCTTTTTATCACCTCTCCGGCTTATGGCGAGATCGGGGAATTGTTGCATAAGCATGGACTGGAATATGTCAATACGGATAAGCCGACAGCGGCCGTTCTGCCGGATGGCCGCCATTTCATTCTCACAACATCGCGCGAGGATAATATTGCTGCTATGGGCGGGGGAGACGGCGCAGCCTATGCGCGGTCCATGGCGGATATTGAACAGAATACCGATATTATCTTCGGGCTTTTAGGGTCTGACTTATGGTCATTCGGGGTTTTAAAGCTTTTGGTAAAATCAGTCTGGTCACGGGGCATTCAAAAAATGTCTGCTTTTTTTGGGATGTCTCTGGACAATTGCAAAAACTGGCTGGAAAGCAGTTTTGAAAGTGAAGAGCTTAAAGCCTGTATCGCCCCGTGGATACTTCATACCGGCCTTTCCCCCAGCAGTCCGCTATCGGGGCTTATGGGCAAATTGATATTTTTTACATTAGAGGCCGCAGGAATGCCCATTGTGAAAGGGGGAAGTGCTAATTTTGTCAAGGCATTTCGATCGCTGATTGAGGCAAATGGCGGCGTATTTTTCACGAAGCAGGATGTGACTGAAATTATCGTAGAAGACGGCAAGGCGGTGGCTGTGAAGACGAAAGCAGGGGATATATATGAGGCCCGCAAAGCCATCATATGCAATGTCACGCCAACCCAGTTATATGGTGAATTGCTGACGAATACAGATATTGCTGGCAAGATTACAAAAGAAGCAGAAAACTATCGTTACGGCAATGGGGATATGCAAATTCATCTGGCGATTGACGGTGATGTGCAATGGAAAGACAAGGCGTTAAATGATGTGGCCATGATTCATCTTACTTCGGGCGTGGATAGTATTTCCAAGGCCATTAATGAAGCGGAGCGCGGTTTTCTGCCGGAAAGAGCCACGGTTGTTGTCGCGCAGCCAACCGTGCTGGATCCCAGCCGCGCGCCGGAAGGGAAATCCATTCTTTGGCTTCAGCTACAGGAATTGCCTTTTCATATCAAGGGGGATGCCGCAAATATAATAGAAATTTCCGAGGACGGTTTATGGGATGAGAAAACCGCAAATGCCTATGCAGACCGTATCATCGACCGATTATGCGAACATATTCCCAACCTGAAAAAACAGATATTGGCCCGTGCTGTTCTCAGTCCCCGTGATCTGGAGAAGCAAAATAAAAATCTGGTCAAGGGTGACCCTTATTCCGGTTCCTGCGGCATATAGCAATTCATGCTGTGGCGGCCCCTGAAATCCACAAAAAATCATTCAACGCCTGTGAAGTCCCTCTATCATATCGGGGCCTCAACACATCCCGGCCCTGGTCTGGCGGGGACATCGGGTTATCTGGTGGCGAAGGATATTAAATAAGAACGGCCCGGGCGCTATGAACGGCTCTTGTTTAGCTCATTTTCAAGGGTTTTACCCGCCTCATCGGCAAGGGCTGCCACCCTAAATTCAGCCACTCTATGAGCTTTGACATTGCCCGGATCAATAACTGACATGATACGCGTAAAATTACTTAATCCCCGTTCATGTGTTTCGCCGTAACCTTTGATCAATCTTTGGCACCGGATGATTTCCACGGCCAGATCATAATCTTGTGTCATGACACCAGAAACGTGATCCAGCCATTTCGTAATATGGATAAATTCCTGATGGAAACGTTCTGTTTTTCGGCGTATGGGCTTTAAGGATGCGATAAAATAAAGCATTAAAAAAGAGGATATTTTAGTGGTATCCAATAGCCTCGGTCCCGTAAATTTTTTAAAAAACCATGTGAGTAATGATGATTTTTTAACCATATTCGCCATGATCCGTGGCATAGTCCCTGTAATTTCTTCTATTCGAGGATGCATGAATTCTACCATATGCACGATTTGACCCTCTGCCGCCTTAACCTCTGCGCGGTATTTTTCGACTCTTTCGGTTCGCGTTTTGATGTCTGCCACTTTGATTGTATCATCGAAAGCCATCCAGAGTGCCAGATAGCGGGCCAATTCCCGGGTAATATCAAAGGGGGCTTTATCCTCTGCCGCAAAGCCTTCCAATAGACCTAAATATTCATCTGCATAGTCAAGGTCTTGATAATCCAAGAGCTTTTGCGCACCGGCGTAGGAAAATTCTCTGGCGGTTCCGGGCAGGGCATTAATTCTTTTGATCAGAGCCTCGGCCTCGGGAGAGTTTGCCTGACCTGTGATCAGGGTTGCCGTAATATTTGAGACCTCATTCAGCGGGATTTTGTCTGTTGCATTCTCTGCGGCCCGAAATCCTGCGTCAAATCCGCGCAGATTCACCTCAACCATTTTGCCTTCGGCTCTAATGGCATCTTTGAAATTTTCCCGGGAAAAAGGTAATGTTCCAGAGGCCGCAATCGCGCCAAAAAGGATCGAACTGATCACACAACTCATTTCACCGGCTAATTTTTCCATATCAAAGGCAATGAAATTTTTAGCCGCCTCATGGGCTGCCCTCATTACCGTTTCGGAATCGCCTATTCCATCCCCCATGGCCATCTTCTCAGATATGGCATATACGCGGTGGCTAGAGGTGATAAGGGTGGTTTTATCTGGGGTGACAAACTGTCTTTGTACGGCGCGGCCGGCTTCCATTAATTCTGCCGCCACCACAAGATCCACGTCGCCTGCCGTGGGCATTAATGCCATCACAGGCGGTATAGTCTTATCCACTACCGATGATTTTGGAAATATCTCAAGATAATAAATAGTCGCCCCCGTCCGCTGCGCCACGCCGGGAACGGAGGTGGATTGCGCGAAATAGTCACATTGTTCTGCCAAAGTGACCAGCCAGTTGGTCAAAACGCCGCCGCCCTGACCGCCAAGTGCGGATATAACAATAGTTATGGGGCGTTCCATTTGATGACTGCTCATAACATTACCTTTGCCCGCGTGCGATCGCGGCGTCTTTGCAGGGCTGTGATGACCGTCTGGCGCAAAGAATATTTGAAACGATCCCAGGCTGTCGGATTAAAGATCAGGTCGGCTCTGGAAAAAGACGGACATAAAACCGCAGAATGGACATTTTCACCGCAGACACCGCAGCCAACGCAGCTGTTATCCACATAAGCCACCGGATCTTCGCGTAAAATATCAGGATTGGGCTTGATGGTCAGGGAGGGACAGCCGGACAGGCGGATACAGGCATGGTCGCCGCTGCAGGTTTCACTTTCCACATAAAAGCGCTGTTTTATTTCGCGGTTGCCGGCTTTAATATTACGGGCAATGACGGGTTTTTCCCGGCGCTGCCTGTTGAGCATACATTCGCCCTCAACCACGATTATTTTGGGGCCAAGGAAATCTGTTGTCATCGCCTCCTGAACCAATGTTTTCACATCAGATATAGCATAGGAATCTATCGTGCGAACCCATTTGACCCCGACGCCCTGAACCGCGTCCTGTATGCGGGCTTTGCGCTCGTCTTCCTTTAATGTTTTCGCAGATGACGGAATATACTGGCCGCCCGTCGCGGCCGCGTAACCATTATCGACAATGATAAAGACATTATCGCTGTTATTAAAAACCGCACTGGCAATACCGCTGGTCAGCCCATTGTGCCAAAAACCGCCGTCCCCCATGATGGATATGGCCCGCTTGCCCTTGACCGAACTAAAGGCCGATGAACTGGCTGCGCCAAGGCCATATCCCATGATCGTATTGCCAATCTGGAACGGGGGCAGGGTGCCAAAAGAATTGCAGCCAATATCCGCTGAAATATGTATCTCGCCATAGTCTTTTTCCAGCATTTTCAGGGCCGCGAAAAAGGGTCTTTCGGGGCAGCCGGTACATAAGCCCGGAGGGCGCGCCGGAATTGCGGTATCTAATTCACTTGCGGATATGGCCCCGGCCGATAAAGAGGCCACGGAAGCCTTTTGCTCATCCTGATCAAGTAATGCCGGATTATATTTGGCGATAAAGCCTTTGATTCCATCCTTGGTAACTTGTCCGCTATATTCCCCAAAGGCAGGCAGGAGGTCTTTGCCCGAAATTTTACAGGTGAGCTTTGCGTCATTAAAGATTTTATTTAAAGATTGTTCAATGTAATTGGGCTGGCCTTCTTCGACCATCAAGACGGCTTTTTTGTCTTTGGCGAATTTTATCAATTCACTATCCACCAAGGGATAGGTCACATTCATGACATAAAGCGGGATTTTACTTTCCCCCATACTGGTGGCGAGCCCCAACATTTGCAAAGACCTGATCACAACGTTATAGAGGCCGCCTTCTAAAATAATGCCGATATCATTTTCCGGATCATTTTTTGGGTCATCAATAATTTCATTTAAATTATGTTCGGTGATGAATTTAACCGCCGCAGGCCAGCGTAATTCCTGTTTTTGCTTTTCATGAAGGAACGTAAATGGCGGCAGGATAATTTTGTCTGCCTCGCGGTTGGGATTATCCAGAGCATCCCGCAGGGTAAATTTTGGTTTGATATTGTCTTTGGCGATGAACTGGCCATGTAAATGACAGGCGCGGATACGCATCTGGAAAAATACCGGGGTGTTGCTGGCTTCCGATAATTGGAAAGTTTTTTCCAGCATATCAACCATATTGGGCAGGTTCGGACGCGGGTTGATCAACCATATTTGCGATTTCATGGCAAAGGCGTGGGAGCGTTCCTGCATAATGCTTGCGCCTTCGCCGTAATCTTCACCAATGATGATCACGGTACCGCCGATGACACCGGCGGAGGCAAGGTTCGACAAGGCATCAGACGCCACATTTGTTCCGACAGTGGATTTCCAAGTGACGGCGGCGCGCAGCGGATAACTAATGGAGGCGGACAACATGGCCGCAGCATTGGCTTCGCTGCCATTGGCTTCGAAATGGACACCAAGTTCAGATAGAATTTCCTGAGAGTCAGCCAGAACATCCATCAAATGGGACACGGGGGAACCTTGATAGCCGCCGACATAAGCAACCCCGGATTGAAGCAGCCCCTTGGTAATGGCGAGGATGCCTTCGCCGTGAAAAACCTCCCCCGCCCCAAGGCGAAGTTTTTTTACTTCTTTGGCAAATGAGCGTTCAGCCATGTTTCTTATTCATTCTGCAAATATCTTTTCAGGTTGTAAGGGCAATAACACGCAAAGGGCTGCCAGAACCATGTTCAATTTTAAGCGGCGGCGTCACAATGATGGCGCCCTTTGGCGGCAATTGATCAAGATTGGTCAAGGAAGCAAGTCCAAATTTATTACTGCCATGCATCAGTTGATGAGCCGGAAAAGCCGGTTCAAAGGCAAAAGCCTGTCCGGCATCAGTGCCGACGGTTTCCACGCCAAAACCTAAAACATCCCGCTCTTTTGTCAGAAATTCAATACAATCAACAGATGGTCCGGGGGTATGGGGGCCATCTTCGGCATAATTCAGGAAATCTTCGGGAGACCTCTTGCTCCAATCGGTACGCATCAATACCCATGTGCCGGGTTCAATTTTCCCGTTTTCCTTTTCCCATTCTTTCAATTTGTCAGAGGTTAGCAGATAATCCGGATCGGCGGCCGCCTCTTTGCTGACATCAATAACATTGGCGGGCGCAATGAATTTTTCTGGGGGAATAGTGTCGGTGCAGCCATCGGTAAAGTCCCGACCCGAGATCCAGTGACCCGGCGCGTCAAAATGTGTGCCCGTATGTTCACCGCAAGAAAAACTGTTCCAATACCAAGCCGGGCCATCCGCATCAAAATAAGAAATTTTTTCCAGTTTAAAGGCGGGAGATTGCTTAAATTCTTCTGGCAATCCAATGATTGGCGTATTTTCACTTAAAGGAACTGTCAGGTCCACGACCCGAATGGAACCTGTGGCCAGTTCACTTGCAAGATTAATTAATGTCGCGTTTTTCATATTTTAAACCTTTGTTTTACGCCTTTAAAATCATAACAATAGAGGATAAATCTGGCATTTCTTGCTTTGTAGTATCCAAAAAGCAATAGGATACCATCGTTTGGAAATTAATTGTTATTTTTAACTTTAAAATACTTATAAAAACACAATATAAAACAGTTCTATTCATAATGCTATGAGAAAAATGGCCATTGTTGCAATATATCTGGGGCATATTCATCTGTGACCAGTTAATACTCTGAAGTTGATAATGGTAAATTGATGGTTGAAGTCAAACCAGAATGTCGTCTTCAATGGTAAATTGATTTAAAAAACGCATAAAATAAACAGGAGGTGCATTATCTGGATAATGGCTCTTTATTTTTTAAGAGTCTCTGATGGGGATTCGCCGTAAACCTTTTTATAAGATACGGCAAAACGACCAAGCTGGCTGAAACCCCATTTAAGCGCAATCTCCGTGACAGTTCTGTCCGGGCCGAATTTCTGTAAATCTTTTCGGACCTTTTCAAGGCGAAGCTGGAGGACAAGCTTCATGGGTGTTGTGCCGCGAAAATTTTTAAAACCTTCAAAAATTGATCTTTGGCTAACGCCTGTAACGGTGACCAGTTCATCAATGGATATGGGGTCTCTCAGATGTTCTATTATATAATCTTCGGCCCGGCGGATATGTTTCGGGGCCACTTGGGTTTCCTGCGTTAACAGCGCATCCAGATAATTATGGTTGAAGGAATAAAGCAGGTTTGTAAGCAGATTACGTTCCATATCCTCCAGAATATTACGGGATCGCCAGGGATCCATATCATTATCAAGGTCATTGACCAAATGATTTACTTGCCGCCACCAGCCACGGGCAAGGTCATTGTCTTCGGTGATGCATTGATCAAACAATATGGGCTTATCAATTGGCCGCATCAAAAGCCGGGACAGGCGCGTTTCCATGGCCTCGACCTGAATTTGAACCATGAGTTTTTTGCAGTCTTTATTCCACTGCATCTTGGTATATTCGGTGGGGTTTATTGCGGATGACATACCGACAGTGGTGAGGAAATCTTTGTTATTGGCGCTGATGCGGGCGGCACCAGCGACCGGCAGTTGAAAGAGGAAAAACTTGCCGAGATATCCGGGTTCGACATTAATGTCCGTGCCATATTGCATATAATTCACGGACACAGACGAGAGCCGCGCCCGGTTATGCCGCGCGTCTATGGGCCCTGATTGATTTGGCTTCAGGGTATGGTCGCAAAATACTTTACTAACAATTTCCCTTGCTTCATCGGCATCAGTGGTCTGAAATAGGCTATATTTTTCAAGTGGTATATTCATGTCATACTCACAATCAATAGATATAGCTTATAGCATAGATTTTTCCTTTTCGCGAATCTTGAAGATACCAAGGGCTTGAATTATATGATCCTGCTATTCAGCCTTCCAGCCAAAGCCAACCTGACGCCATATATCGCGGTAATCATAGTCGGTTTCAAGGGCTAAGTTAAGCCGATTATAGGAGGCAAAGTCACTCACCAGATTGACTAATTGTACGATTCCTTTATCGGTCAGGCCGAAATCACGCAGTTTATTCACATCATCATCTGTGATGCCCTGCATGTCCTTATTGACTTTGAGGGCGAAATTGATAATCGCTTTTAATCGTCCGTCAAGAACGATATCCACCCCGTTTTCAAGGAAGCTTTTGGTATAATCCTCATCGGTTTTCATGCCATAATTCAATATGGTGCAAAAGGCGGCTGTACAATAAGAACAACTGTTTGCCTTTGAGACAGCAATGCCAACATGTTGAATTTCGGCTAAGGATAACTCGCCCAACTGCCACAATATTTTCGTGGCAGCCAGTTTGGCTTTGAAAAATTCAGGAAAATTCATCTCTATATAAAAATGGTTGGGAACCCTTCCTTCCATTTCCGTGACCCATTCACAGATTGCCTGAATCTCTTCATCCTTGCTGTTTCTTGGATCAATAAGTTCCACGCGCGCCATGTATTCCTCCTTTAAAGCTTAATACTAAAAGTTATAGCGTGCTGTAACATACCATTGCCGTCCTCTGTCATATAATCCTTCGTAGGACTGCATGGCATCGCCAATGATACCGGTGATCAAATATTTCTCGTCAGTTAAATTTTTCACGCCGGCGATCAAGGCAATATTTTCATCCGGGTTTTCCCATGTCACGCTGGCATTCATTAAGTGATAGCCGTTCTGTTTTATGAGCGGCGTGTTAAAGGCATCATTGTCGAATTCAGACCGATATGACCAGTCAACGCGCGGAATCAAAGTGCCATTGTTGCCAAGGGCAATTTCTTTTGACGCGGCAGCGCTGAGCGTCCATTCTGATACGCGGTCAAGATTGTTGTTGATATCAACGAAAGTGGGCGCAAAATCAATTTGATCATAGCCCGCATCCAGATAACCAAGTCC
>JAJRQU010000172.1 GCA_024280095.1 Alphaproteobacteria bacterium
AACCATACCCGTTATCATACTCGTCAATTGTTTTTTCATTTTATATTCCTTCATTAAAGAAACCTGTGAACATCGCTTAGAAACGATACCGAAGTGTGAGTTGAATTTCGTCTTCCCTGCTGGCCATGCCAATCGGCCCGGAACGGAAACGTCCCAGTGGCTCAAATCCGCCAAGACCAACAGAACCGGCCTGAAAAGGATCCGCATGGAGCGGTGTTGCCGTGAATGGCCCCCATGGATTACAGGAACGACAATCGTCAAACTTGCGCGGCCCTTTGCCAAATTTAAAGTTGGCCCCAAGTATAAGGCGCCAGCTGTCATCAATTAACCAATCAATAGATGGCGCGATAACAGCCGTTCCAGCCCGAAAATCATAGGCTGAGATAATCTGGGGGCTCAACCGATTTTGCTTGTACCAGCCCTTGACCAAAAATGTCATGGTCCAGTTATTTTTCCAGTCCGGAATACCGGCTTTGGTAAAGCCCGGAAGACCCGCAAGTGATCCCGGCGTATCCACCAATTCATGATCCAGAATATGCTGCCCGAATAACTGCGCGGAGAAAAGGAATGCCTTGTTTTTATTCAAGAATGGAATGAAAGTATCCCGATCCCAGCCAATGACATAACGCAAGACATTGGATTCAGAATAGAGCTCCGGCCTTAATGTATTGGCGAATTCCTCGCCCGAGGTGAAGGCGGCCTCTACCCGAAATACCGACTTGATACTATCAACATAAAAATCCGTTGACGCGCCGAATAAATGAATTCTCGGGAATTCAATATCAAAAGCAATCAGGTAAGGGAATTGCGCAACTTCGCCCGTGAAATTATTCAATGCGGCGGGGCCGGCACTGCCGCCGCGCAGGGAAGGCAACTGACTTAGGTAAGTCAAATAGTTGACCGAGAAACCAACGCCGCTTTTAACGCCTTCGATTTTGAAACCAATTTGTGTGTTATCCAATTTCCATTTCGGCATATTTGCATTGCGGATTCCGATGGAACCCGGCGCAAAATCCGTCGCGGCAAGGCCTGTGGTATTTGGTACAGGCAATCCTGCAAAATTGGCAACAGTACAGCCATTATCCCAGCAGTTTTTCATGCCGCGAAAGAAACCACCCGCGCCCAATATTTGATAAGGCGTGCCGCCCTGACCCAATGAATTGGGCCGGAATTTATCAAAATTCCAGACTAGATTAAGATTCAAATCATCAAATTGGCCAACCGCGCCCATACGATAGTCCAAATTCAAGATCCACTGGGGAATACGGATATCTTCCAGTTCGTCATAAATATTCTGGCGTGAATAATCCACCGGGTTAATAACATCCAATACCCGGAAAAGATCTGTACGGCCCCAGACAACCTGTTGCCGGCCAAGGCGAATATTCAGTTCATGGCCATTGGAAAAAGGAATGCTGCCATCAATATAAGCCTCCCGCAGGAAATCCATACGGCTGTTGAATTCTGGAAACCTCAGGTTATCCAGACTAAAGTCCATATAGCCCGGAAGGCACCCGCGGCTGTCAACATCACAAGGGCGTACAGGGACACCGAATGACACACCGCCCTGATCATTGGCATGGGCATCACTGCCAAGAACGATCAAACCCTCATTGGGGTTCGCCGCCGCATCAAATCCAAAGAAAAAAGCCCCTGTGGATACAACGCCCCCGCCATGAGGCACAAAAGGCGGGCCGGCTGAGAAAGTGCTTTGCAAATTGATCGGCCCGCCCGCATTACGGCCAAAATCATTCTTATTCAGGTCATAGACACCGTCATATGATCCGCGAAGGGTCATATTAAATGTCAATGAGGAAAATGTACCTCCTGTATTAAATTTCTTGACCAGCTCTAACTGGGCGGTGTTGCGGAATTTTGCCAGCCCCACATCTTTTCGCAGAAATGTCGCATTTTCAATAAAACCGCTCCATTCCAGCGTGCCATCCGCAGAGGTCCCCGCATAGGCGCTGGATGCCCCGGCAAGCGATAATGCCGTAAGCATCGACATGGCCGCTGCTTTTTTCCCTGATGTTAAGTATTTTAATTTAGTCATTTAGTCCTCCCGATTATGTTTTAAAGGCCAATTATATTTTAAAAAAACTCGTTAAATACGCCGTAAAAACACATTAAGTTGCCGCCGATGCGGTGTGCTTTTCTTCAATCACACCATCGACAATTTCAATGTCAGTAATAAACTTCGGTTTAAAAATTGTGATCCAGCTGGGGACAACAAACAAAGACGCCACCATGTTAAAAACAAGCATCACAACAAGTAGAAGGGCCGCATCGGACTGAAAACGCAAATCCGATAAGAATACCCACATGATCACCCCAAGGATCAAGGCCCCCGCCGTCACGCAAACAGCCAGCCCTGTGGTGCTGATCGCGCGAATAACCGCCTCCTGAAGTGAATTTGTTTTCAAAACTTCTTCACGGATACGATCCATAATATATATGGAGTAATCGATACCAACCCCAATCCCCACCGCAATGATCGGCACCGTATTCACATTGATGCCAATATTCATG
The DNA here is from genome assembly GCA_024280095.1 of Alphaproteobacteria bacterium. Lineage (GTDB taxonomy): Bacteria > Pseudomonadota > Alphaproteobacteria > Sphingomonadales > Emcibacteraceae > Paremcibacter. Next base: position 2,530 of record JAJRQU010000172.1, read on the forward strand.
AAACCCATATAGCCATAACTAAGAATGGTCGCGAATGACATGGACAGGAACATCATCCACCCCGCATGAAACGAGCCATAAAAGAAGGTGACAAACAGGAAAATCAACAGCAAAACCGCCGGCACAACTATTTTATTGGTTTCAAATACCGCCTCATTAATGGCCGCTGTCACGCCAATAATGCCGCCGGCAAGATGGAAACTCAAGCCCTCCACATCATTACCCTTTTCGGCAATCCAGCTCTTCACCATATGAATGGCCCGGCGAATGGTCTCGCCTTGATGATCCTTGTAATAAAAGACCATATTTGCTTCGTTTTCTTCCGGATTTATAAATTCCTTCAAGGCACCGGGGATTGGGCTTGACGCCATATAGGCAAACATCAGGCCGCCAACATAATATTCATCATGCGGCACCTGCGCGTAGCGTGGATCATTATTATGCAGCAGGCGATTAACCTGTTTCACCAGATCCGGCAGGCCTTTTGCCCCGCCTAAATCCGGATCATCAAGCATATAATTCTGAAAATCTTCCAACGCTTTGAGGGCTTCGGGTTTTTTCAAACCGCCTTTTTCCTCGGTTCGGGCGATAATATAAAGCTCTTCTGATCCCGGAAAACTTGTGTTAATTGCCGCTGAGGACATATTATAATCATGATCGGGATACAGCAGGGGGCTACCGGGTTCTGCTTCACCAATCTTAACAGTTGTGCTGAATATTCCCCCGATCAGAAACAGGCCCGCTGTCGCCACCAGAATGCGCCGCGCATATGTTGGGTTAGCGACCAGCGCCCCGATTTTAGGCAGAAATCTCCTGATCCAGCCATGCCGGATTTCTGCCTTTTTGGGCTGCGGCAATACGGACAGCAACATCGGCACCAATATCAACACATTCACAATCACACATATGGCCCAAAGAGAGGCATAATAAGATAATTTGGTATTGATGGGGATTGAGCCCAGCGAAATCAGCAGCAAGCCCACCGCATCTGAGATCACCCCAAGGGATCCCGGACGAAACAGGCTGTCAAATGTAATACGGGCGGCTTTCCTGCCATTGCCGCATTTAGCAAACTCATCATAATAGCGCTCAACGAGCTGTATACCATGAGACATTGCCCGCGCAGAAATCAAGAAGGGTATGACCAGAGTTAGCGGATCAAGATTATAGCCCAGCATGGACAGAATGCCGATCCCCCAGATGGTAGAAACCGCAATCCCCAGCAATGGTATCAAAACACCGTACAGCCGCCTGAAATAAACCAGCAAAAGCCCAAACATAAAGACAATGGTAAAGAGAAAAATTTGAATGATTTGAGGTATATAGGTATAAACCCAGCCCACCAGCATCGGCTGCCCGGTCACATGTATATTTATCCCCGAAACGGCCTCCCTATCCCTGAATGCCTGAATCTGCTTGAAGGTTTTTTCATAATCAAGCGCCCCCTCATTCAATTGTCCTTTAATGAGAGCCGATTTCAAATCGGGGGAGACCATAAGGCCATATACCCGTGGATTTGCCAGAACGGCATCCCGCATTTCGGCCATTTCCGCATCAGACAATATGGGCTTCTTCGTCGGATCATAATAGGGCTGAGAAACAATGGAACCTTCCTCTGACAACCATGTATTGCGGGAGGTCCGATGGGTCAGGCTGGTTACAAGATTATGATTAATCCCCGGCAGGCTATCCACATCCCGGGTAAGGCGGTGAATGAGGGCAAGCACATCATTGTTAAAGATGGTTCCCTCTGTCACCTCCACGCCTACAACAACAACATTGGCACCGCCAAAAGTATCCCGAATATCATTATGAAGTTTGATATAGGCATGTTCCTGCGGCAAAAGATCCGCAAAATCGGAATACATTTTGACCCCGGGGATTTGCGCCGCAAAGAAAACTGTGATCCCGAAAAGAAGACCCAAAATCAATTTGGGGTAGGCAAATAAGTGATCGTCAAGATCCTTTAAGAAATGTGTAAACTTCGACATTCAAATGTCCCAAACTACCTGTTTAAATTATGACTGTTCAGCATTATTCTTGTATGTATTCTTTCAGATCCTGATCATGCAGCAGCCTGATCAAACCCCCGCCGCCCGCAACCAAAAGCGTCCTATCCCCGAGCGCAACTGCGGCCCGCAGATAGCCAAAACCCAGTTTCGCATTAACCGGCTTCCATTCTTCTCCTGACAAAACCAGTATGGTGCCCTGCTCTCCAATGGCATAGGTATGACCATTCGCCACGGCGAAATTATAAATTGGCGCATTGGAGGCTGTTTTCTGACGATGCCAATTCTGTCCGCCGTCATCTGTTTGATAAATAATACCCTGAAGTCCGCCGACCCAGCCTTTCTGCTGTGAGGCAAAATGAGAGGCCATGGCGTAAAACTCACTGGTGATTGCATTGCCGCCGTCCCAGCTTTGCCCGCCGTCCCGGGTGGTATAAACCGATCCAAATTCGCCGGTCACAACAGCATTATCCGCATCCATGAACTGAATACGGCTGAGCATGGCATCTTCCGAAATGGATTTATCGGTCCAATTGTTGCCGCCGTCACTACTGCCCATAATCAATGTGAAACTGCCAACAACCCATATCCCGCCGCGCGGATCACATGTAAGGTCGAGCACCTCTTCTTCCGTAGGAATGACTTTTGAAATCCAGTTTTCGCCGTTTACATCAGATATCCAGAGCTTGCGGTCGGCATCCAGGGCAACAAAGTGATTATCCGGACATACGTCAATATCAACAAGCGTTGGATATGATATTGGGCTGTTCCCCGGTAAATTGCTTCGGGCCCAGCTTACGCCGTTATCTCTGGAGGTGAGTATAACACCACGATTGCCAATAATAATTACCGCAGCCGAGGATTTGGCAGCGGCCTGATATTGGTCGTAACGTGCCGTTGGTTTTTCTTTAGAGGATACAATGCCGGACAGATCAAGTTTTGCCTCACAGCCGGTCAAAAGCATAAAAAGCCCCACCAACACGATCAGATTGATATTCCGATTCCACCCTATTATTTCAACATTCACTATTTCCACTCCCGGTAATCGCTAAATGCCAAAACATTATTTATTGTATAATTTGTTTAATTCCGGCATATGGGAGTAAGGTTGCAAAAGCTGTGCCAATCATTTTATTTCACACCTAAAACAACATTCCTAATCAAAAACGAATGTTTAACTAGTTAAACTTATGCGCGACCTTTCAAAGACTTAGCAATATTATTCATTTGATACGATCCATAAAAACCCTACAGATATTTTACGCCTCTTATGGCCCGCTTAAAATTACTCATATGATAAAACCTTGCATTATTTTATGTGTTAAATTGATGTAATCATCAAATCATTAAATATTTATCCTTGTATTATGGCAAATAAAATGCCCTATAATTACGCAATCATCGGGGCAAATCGATCTGAGGGAGTTCTTTAAATTGACCAAAAAAAGTAATTTTCAAGGCCGCGCCTCTTTTGGCCAGCCAGAAGATATTAATGATAAAACAAAAATTATCCCCGGATTACCGGACTTTCATGATCTCTCTGAACGACTGAAATTCTCGCCAAAAGACGGGCGCATCTGGCTTGATGATATTCGTATGATGCTGCTGCATGCCAGCTCGATGGGGGCATTGCGGTCTGAACTCATAGAATCCCTTGGGATCAACAAGGCCCGCGCTTTACTGACCCGAATGGGATATGTATCAGGCGCGCAAGATGCAGAACTGGCGGCAAAATTAAGGCCCGGCGCAGATTTTTTTGAGGTTTTCTCTGTTGGCCCACAACTACATTCTTTGGAAGGCATTGTCTCTGTGGAGCCTGTAAGGCTGGAAGCCGATGTGGAAAAAGGTACATTTTACGGTGAATTCCTTTGGCATGACAGCATTGAAGATGAAATTCATATTGAAAAATATGGTATCGGAACCGAACCCGTATGCTGGATGCAAATAGGCTATGCCAGTGGCTATACATCCGTTTTTATGGGCCGGCCCATTGTCTATCAGGAAGTTGAATGCCGCGCGCAGGGCCATATCCATTGCCGCATTATTGGCAAGCCCGTAGAAGAATGGGATGACATTGAAGAAGACATGGCCTTTATGCAGCCCCAAGCCTTTGCCAATGCCGATACAATTATGAAGCCACGCGGTCAAGCTGCGGCTCTGGATACAGAACAAAGTTATGGACCAAAAACCGAATTTCACCATAAAATAACCGCCTCTATGGTCGGAGCATCGGCCGCCTTTAACGTGGCATGTCATATGCTGGACAAGGTCGCCCGAACGACCGCAACGGTATTATTCCTTGGAGAATCAGGCGTCGGAAAAGAAATGTTTGCCCATACATTACACCAAATAAGCGAACGACAGGATGGCCCCTATGTTGCCGTGAATTGCGCGGCTATCCCTGACAATCTTCTGGAATCTGAATTATTCGGCGTTGACAAAGGGGCCTATACCGGCGCGACAGAGGCCCGGGCCGGACGATTTGAACGCGCAGATACGGGAACCATTTTTCTGGATGAAATAGGCACATTATCTCTGGCCGCCCAGGGAAAACTGCTGCGGGTTCTGCAAGAACATCAAGTAGAACGGGTGGGCAGCAAAAAAACAACGGACATAGATATCAGGGTCATTGCCGCAACAAACGTAAATTTAAAACAAGAAATAAAAGAAGGCCGCTTCCGAGAAGATTTGTATTTCCGCCTCAATGTCTTCCCCATTCATATTCCGCCGCTGCGCGAGCGCAAGGCCGATATTCCGCTTCTGATCAATCATTTCCTGAAGAAATATGGCACCCGTTACAAGAGAAATATAACGGGATTTACCTCTCGCGCCATTGACGGATTTTTAAATTATGATTGGCCTGGAAATATCCGGGAGCTGGAAAACCTCGTGGAGCGCGGGGTCATTCTTGCCCCGAATAACGGCGCTATTGATCTCTCCCACCTATTTACATTTGGCGAAGAGGTCACAATACCCCTTCTGAAAGTTAATAAAAACGGCTCAGTAAACAATTTATCTGATGCGGCAGAAAATGAAACAGCCGGTGACCCGCAACATATGGACGTTATTATCGATAGCCTGATTGCACAGAATGTCGGATTAGAACATCTTGAAAAAACCCTCATTGATTCCGCAGTGGCTAAGGCGGGCGGGAATCTATCTGCCGCCGCCCGAATACTTGGCATCAGCAGACCCCAACTCGCCTACCGCTTAAAAAAATAACCCGTGGCTCCAGAGCGTAATTTCCGGATCCATCAGGTCAGTGTCGAATCTATGCCATATAAAAAAAACACGGGCAATAAAATTACCCGTGTTTCTTATAATACGTTCAAGACGGCTTTAAATTAAGACGCGTCTCTTAAGTTACAAGCTGACTGCTTGCCTCTTTCTTCTTGAACATCAAACTCGATCTTTTGACCTTCGTCCAGACCATTAAGGCCTGATTGTTGAACCGCACTAATGTGAACAAACACATCGCCGCCGCCGTCTACAGGCTCGATGAAACCAAAACCCTTTGTTGGGTTAAACCATTTTACTGTACCAGTTGCCATTTTATATTCCTTATGCAAATGTCGTTATATTTCCAACTGCAACCTTGCTGCTGGATTGTCTCGTCTGATAATGACTTACGACCATTACCCTCAACTAAACCAAACAACATCGAAAGGAAAGTGGGTATCTTTAATATGTAATAATCAAACTTATCCGCTATAAACTTGTTATTTTCACCAACGTCAACAAAAAAATAACTATATTTTCTAAAAACAATCTCTTAATGAAGCTGAAACTTGCACATATTATATGGAAATACGGGACAAACAAAGCCGATTTCCCTTATTCATTCATGAAATTCCCCTTCAGCCAAGACTTTAAATTATTTGGACAAAATAGTTAAAAAAACTTGAATATTAGAGAGCAGGCCAAAAACGACGAGATCAGAATTCATTGATTCTGACCCCGCCAGACTTATGCCAGAAACCTCAAGAGCCACTGCCCGGCAGAATGTAGCTCATTGTGGCGCCTGGGCCCAGGGGGAGGTCAAACAATACCCAGAAGGCGGTCATCGTGATACCTACCACCAACAAGGCAATAGAATAAGGCAGCATCACAGCCGTTAAGCTGCCCAAGCCAAATTCATCATTCCATCGTTTGCAAAAAAGCAGGATCAGAGGAAAATAAACCATCAATGGCGTAATAATATTTGTCGCACTGTCCCCAACACGATATGCCGCCGTTGACATTTCGGGGCTAATGCCAAGCAGCATCAACATGGGCACGAGAACCGGGGCTAACAATGCCCATTTGGCACTGGCTGACCCAACGAACAGATTTATCAGGCCCGTAAGAAGTATCATCATAATGATAATTGCCGGCATAGGCATACCAGAGGTTTCGATGACATCCGCGCCGTTAATCGCAAAAATCAGCCCGAGGTTTGACCAGTTAAACATGGCGACAAAATGCGCCGCGCCAAAGGTTAAAACCAGATAATAGGCCATGTCACCCATCGAATTGCTCATCATGGAAACAACATCGCGGTGGTTTTTAATGGTGCCTGTCGCGCGGCCATAGGCGCAGGCGGTGGCTAAGAATAAGACGAGAAACCCTGCAACCAGACTGCGGTAAAATGGCGTTAGCTGTGCCTCAGGCTTTGCCGCTTCGTTGATTAAAGGCGTTCCGGGGCCAAGGGTCAGAAACACCCAAAGCGCAATAACCCCGATTGTGGCATACCCCGCCCAGCGCAAGCCTTTGCTTTCATCGTCTGAGATTTCCTGATTTCCCTCGTCAATATTAATTTCCATATTGCTTTTGTCCGGGTTCCATTTGCCAAGACGAGGTTCAATTATTCTGTCTGTTACATACCAAATGGTGGGCAGATACAAGACGGTCATAAAGGCAATGAAATACCAGTTCCCGGCAATATTTGCATCCCACATTGGATCCAGCGTTTCGGCAGCGGTTTCTGTTATGCCGAACAAAAGCGCATCCAGTTGACCGGGCAGAAGATTCGCGGAAAAACCTCCTGATACCCCGGCGAAGGCGGCAGCTATGCCCGCAATGGGATTACGGTTGGCCGAGGCATAAAGAATGCCGGCAAGGGGAATAAGCACAACATAAGCCGCATCAGCCGCCAGATTACCAAGCATGGCCACCAGAGCCACCGCAGGGGTTAGCAGAAAAACAGGCGCCTTGCGTACGCCGGCGCGCATGGCCGTTCCGAAAAGTCCGGAACGCTCTGCAACGCCCGCGCCCAACATTACCACAAGCACATAGCCCAAGGGGTGGAAGTGGGTCATGGTTTTTGGCATCTCAACAAGCAACCGCTGAATATTATCAGCAGAAAAAAGGCTTGTCGCTTCAACCAATATTGCACTGCCATCCGCCGCCGTCGCCGTCGGATGCACCGCATTTAGGCCCATCGCCGCAAAAACAGCACTGATGATTGCCAGAAAAAATATTAAGTAAAAAAATATGAATACCGGGTCAGGAAGTTTGTTGCCTGTGCGCTCTACCCAGCCAAGAATACCCGTTTGACGGGCAACATTTGTTTCGTTTGTCATTATTTATAAAAGCCCCTGTTTTTTTGATTGAGGCAGGTTACAAAATATAAATATTAAAAGCAAATATTTCTGAT
>JAJRQU010000173.1 GCA_024280095.1 Alphaproteobacteria bacterium
ATTTTTCTTAAGCCCCGCCGGACCATCCGCAGGACCATGAGGCAAAGGCACTTTCCCGCCCATAAATCCTAGTTTCTGTGCAAGATCTGGTCTACTGCTGGTCTGATAAACATCCAGTGTATCCCGTGTCGCCCCGCCAATCAGTTTGTAAACCGGCTCTTCCCGAAGTAGCCCCAATAAATCCCACAAGGCTATGTCGACCACACTGATGGCCGCCAAAGGCAGGCCTTTGCGTCCATATGGCATACTTGACCGGTACATCTGGTCCCATATTCTGGCAATGTCCCGCGGGTCCTGACCCACAAGAAAACGCCGGAAATGCCGTTCAATCAGAAAACAGGCCGCCTCACCGCCAAGCCCCGTAGCCACACCAACCAATCCGCTCTCCAGTTCGATTTCAACAACAATACTGCCCAATACACCAATGCCCCAACTGGTGCGCGATGCCTTGTAATCAGGATATTTGGACATGGGATTGGCAATCAGGCTATCCACGAGCCAATGACCCGCCGCGCGGTCATGGTATTCGCCGCCGGAGCCTTTATCCGCAAGCACATAAGCCCTGACATCTGTAATATTATCAAGCTTCATCCGTTTTTCCTTCGGTCATTGTTATACGTTTTCGGAATTCCGGGTCTGTGAGAATCACTTCCTCACCCATGAGGTCACGTGGCCGCGCCCGGCATAACCAGGCAATAGCTCCTGCGGCAACTTCCGGCGGATCAAAATCTGTCGGGTCCAGCTCTTCTGCAATTCTGTTAATCTTGTGGGCAAGGGCACTTCGCGTCAGTTCCGTATTAACCATTCCCGGCTGAAAATTATAAATCCGAATGTTCTGGTCACTCACCTCTGCCGACACACATCGGGTCAACATGACAAGTCCCGCTTTTGCTGTACAATAGGCACTCCACCCCTTGAGCGGGTTTGAAGATGCCCCAGAGCTCAAATTAATGATTACGCCGGATTTCTGCGCCTTGAGATGGGGCAGAGCGGCCCTAAAAATGTGAAAACTCCCCGTCAGATTTATGGTGATACAACGGCCCCATTCTTCGGCATCACTCTCATCCACCATGGCGATGGGGTCCATGACCCCGGCGCTGTTGATCACAACATCCAGTTGTCCAAATGCGGAAATTGTCTGTGTTATTACCACCGCAACCTGATCTAATATTGCAATATCACAGGCCATTGCCTTAACGGTCAATCCTCCACCGCGCAGGGTTTCTGCTAATATTTCACCATCTGACCCATTCCGGGCCACAACCATGATCGCATATCCTTCCTGCGCCAATATTCTGGCTGTGGCAGCACCTATTCCTTTACTGCCACCGAAAATAATCGCTACGGGACCCGTCATATATACTTCCTCACTAAATCACGCATCCTGATGGTCTCTGTCAGCACATCATCATACAGGGTATTCATATAGGTCTGATGGACATTCTCCAGAACAAGATACCCCTCATACCCGGCATTCTTCAGCGTTCCGATCATGGCTGGAAAATTAATCGTGCCATATTCATGTTTCGCTTGCAGTTCTCCCGGTTTCGCCTGACGCAAATGGATATGAGCCGCATGGACCGCCAGAGGATCAATATCCTCCTGATGAAAACCCAGACAGACAAAATGGGAATAATCAAGGGTCAGCTTCAGACCTGGAACCCGATTCAACAAATTCAAAGTTGCAGAGGGTGATTCCGTGATTGACCGCACATGCGGTTCAAACGTCAGCGTTATACCAGCCTCGGCCGCAATGGGTATAAATGCATTAAATGCTTTCGCGGACACTTCAATGGCATCGACCACCGATTGTCCTGGATTAACTACACCGGGTAGTATAAAAATAATCTCTATCCCCGCTGCCAGACAAAAGGAAATAACTTTCTCAAAGTCTGCAAGGTTTTCTTCAAAAAATACGGGGTGGGCAATATTACGTTCATCCAGATTTTCACCAAACCGATAATAAAAGCATGGCATGTCCACATTATAGTCACGCAAAGCTAACCCCGTGGACTTCGGGTCTGCAAGAAGGGCCTCGCGCCCCACAGATGCCTTATAATCGATCCCCATATCAACAGCATCAATACCAAGTGCTTTGGTAATTCCAACTACCTCTGGCAAACTGCAATAGGGAAAAGACCATGTGGCTAATGCCATTTTCATTCCGTTAACCCTCTATCGCTTATCTCCGACAACTTCATCATTAATTCCTTTTGTTCTTGTGATAAGCATCACGGACTTTACGTAAATGTTTCTCCATCGCCGCACTGGCCGCGTTCTCATCCCGTTTTTTCATTGCTTCTAAAATGGATTTATGATCCTTCAGGCTTTCCTCTAATACACCCGGTATATGGCCGGTTATTTCTCGGCTGGCGCGACCCAGCACATGAAGACTTGTTGCGATACGGACCAGAAAAGAATTATCCACCGCCGAAAATATGGTCTTATGAAATAAGATATCCGCATCAATAAATTTCTGGGCGTCATTGAGAAGTTCATCTTCATTCGCGACTGAATTTTCAAGCAAAGCAAGCTGCTCGTCACTGATAAGCGGGGTGGCCAACTTAGTTATAGCCCCTTCAACAACAATTCTGGCCTCAAAGAGGTCATCAAGATTAGAATCATCCAAGCTGATGAAAAAATGTAGCGGACCCAACAAAGATTCCGGATCAAGAGCCGACACAAAAACACCGCCACCTTGCCTTATTTTAACAACACCTAAAAGTGACAGAGCCCTCAATGCCTCCCTCAGACTGGGACGGCTAACATCAAGTATCACCGCCAATTCCCGCTCAGGCGGCAGTTGCTGTCCCGCTTTCAAATTCCCGGCCTGTATCAGTCCCAGCAACTGCTGAGCTACCTGTTCCGCAACCGGCACACGTGCTATTGGTTTTATTTCATCAATGGTTAATACCGTTTTTTTATTCATGCTAATTTCCTACTGGTCTTTCGTTGATCATGCTTCATTACACATAACCAACCTACCTTA
>JAJRQU010000174.1 GCA_024280095.1 Alphaproteobacteria bacterium
CAGGAAGGATATACCTATTCACGGCTGCGCAATCCCACGGCGGCCATGTTCGAAGACAGAATGGCCCTGATCGAAGGGGCGGAAGCCGCGCGGTCAACCGCAACCGGTATGGCCGCCGTGACAGCGGCCCTATTGTCCATCGTCAAGGCCGGGGATCATGTCTTGTCGAGCCGCGCGTTATTTGGCTCCTGCCGATATGTCATTGAAACCTTAATGCCCAAATTCGGCGTTGATTTTACCCTTGTCGATGGCGCGGATCATGCCGCATGGAAGGCCGCCTTTCGCCCGAATACCGTTGCGGTTTTTCTGGAAACGCCGGCCAATCCAACGCTTGATGTGGTGGATATCGAATTTGTTTCCTCTTTGGCCCATGAAAATAATGCCCTTGTGGTGGTGGATAATGTTTTTGCGACGCCGGTGCTGCAAAAGCCCTTGGAAATGGGCGCGGATGTGGTGATCTATTCCGCCACCAAACATATTGACGGGCAGGGCCGGTGCCTTGGCGGCTGTATCCTCAGCAGTGACGCGCTTATGGAGGAAACCATCTTGCCTTTCCTGAGAAATACAGGCCCAAATATCAGCCCTTTTAATGCCTGGGTTATGCTTAAAGGGTTAGAAACCCTTGATATGCGCGTGGAACGTATGTGCCAGAATGCGGCAAAAGTCGCTGATGCCTTGGCAGAAATCAAAGTATTTGATTTTGTTAAATACCCGGGAAGAAAAGATTTTGCGCAGCATGAACTTGCCTTGAAACAGATGAGCATGGGCGGCAGTATTCTGGCCTTGCATGTGCCCGGCGGGCGGGATCAGGCCTTTAAATTTCTTAATGCCTTGGAAATTATTGATATATCCAATAACATTGGTGATGCGAAAAGTCTGATGACTCATCCGGCCAGCACAACCCATGCCAGTGTGGCGGAAGCTGCGCGGTTAGAGCTTGGCATAACAGAAGGTTTGCTCAGATTATCCGTTGGCCTTGAACATCCGGATGATTTGATAGAGGATTTGCATAAGGCGGCCCATATGGCCAATATTGGACGTTAGGTCCAGAAATTTAAAGCAGGATAATATGCACGATAATATAGTGGATTTTATGAAGATGAGTGATGATGCTTATGAGGCAACGACCCATGGGGTTAAGGTGTCTGTACAGCCGTTTTATCTGGAAGAAGAATCTGATCCGGAAGAAGGACATTATTTTTGGGCCTATCAGGTGAAAATCGAAAATTTAAGCAAAGAAAAACTGCAATTGAAAAGCCGGCGCTGGCGGATAACTGATTCCATGGGCCGAACCGAAGAAGTTCAGGGCGAGGGCGTCATCGGCGAGCAGCCTGTCATTGAGCCGGGCTATATCTTTGAATATACCAGCGGCGCGCCGCTCGGTACGTCATCAGGATTTATGGCAGGTCATTATAGAATGTATAAAGATGATGGCAGTTCATTCGATGTGGAAATTCCAGCTTTCTCGCTGGATAGCCCCTATGGCTCCCATACGTTAAATTAAGTGAACAGGGAGAATATTTTGATAAATAATCAGGGTAACGATAAACCGTCACAAAAAGAGGCCGAAGATGCCGTGCGGACGCTTTTGCGCTGGGCCGGTGATGACCCAAATCGCGAGGGTCTGATTGATACACCAAAGCGGGTGGTAAAGGCTTATGGCGAATATTTTCGTGGTTATTCAGAGGATCCACAGGAAATTTTATCCCGTACTTTTGAAGAGGTCTGCGGATATGATGAATTGATTGTGCTGCGGGATATTCCTTTTGAATCCCACTGCGAACATCATATGGCACCGATCATTGGCCGGGCCCATGTGGGCTATCTTCCCAATAAAAAAGTGATTGGAATCAGTAAACTGGCGCGCATTGTGGAAACCTATGCCAAGCGGCTTCAGGTTCAGGAAAAAATGACGGCCCAGATTGCGGACTGCATTCAGGATGTTTTGGAGCCCTTGGGGGTTGGAGTCATCATTCAGGCCACCCACCAATGTATGTCCACGCGGGGCGTTCATGCTCATGGCGTGTCTATGGTGACCAGCCGAATGGTTGGGGCCTTTCGAAATGACGATAAAACACGAAGAGAGTTTCTGGCAGTTGTCGGGACATTCGAGCCGCATAAGTGATATAAACAAACGACAAACAAGAAGGGGACGGATAGAAGGTTGGTTGATCTTCGGCCCATATTTTTGATCAATGGACTGTTCTTGCTCATCTTGGGGGCCGGGATGTTGTTTCCTGCTCTGGTTGATGTGGCTGTGGATAATCCGGATTGGCAGGTTTTTGCCATTTGCTCCGCATTGGTCATGTTCATTGGCGGCATGCTGTTTCTCACCAGCCGGGGCGAAGATGAGGAATTGTCAGTTCAGCAGGCCTTCATCCTGACGGTTTCCACATGGGTGGTCATTCCGACTTTCGGAGCCTTGCCTTTTGTTTTTTCTGATCTTTCTTTAAGCTATACTGATGCTTTTTTTGAGGCCATGTCGGGCCTGTCCACGACGGGGTCAACCGTTATTACCGGCCTTGATGGCGCGCCGCCCGGCATTCTTCTCTGGCGGGCATTGCTGCAATGGTTTGGCGGCGTGGGGATCATTATTATGGCGGTGATTATCCTGCCGTTTCTAAGGGTTGGCGGGATGCAATTGTTTAAAATCGGGGCTTTTGAGACTTCCGAGAAAGTATTGCCGCGTGCGGCGCAGCTTGGCATTGCCATATCTCTGATTTATGTGGGGCTGACCATAATTTGCGGCGTTGCGCTATGGGCCGCCGGCATGAGCGCTTTTGAGGCCGTGAGCCATTCCTTCACCACTATTGCCACGGGCGGATTTTCCACCACTGACGGATCAATTGGTCATTTTGACAGTGCGTTGATTGACTATATTATTGTGCTGTTCATGATCATTGGCAGCATGCCGTTTATTCTATATCTGAAAATGGTTCAGGGTCACAGCCTTGTTTTATGGCGGGATTCTCAAGTCAGATGGTTTTTGGCATTGCTGGTCGTGTTGATTGCCCTCTTAAGCCTATGGCGCTGGAGCGGTAATGATCAGGGCATGTTAGAGGTATTACGCTATACAATTTTTAACGTGGTCTCCATCCTTACCGGGACGGGTTTTACAACGGCGGATTATACCACTTGGGGGTCGTTGACGGTGGTGTTATTCTTTTTTATCATGTTCATTGGCGGCTGCGCTGGCTCGACATCTTGCGGCGTTAAAATATTCAGGCTTCAGATTTTGGTTAGTATGGTGGCAGCGCATTTGAAACATATTCTGCGGCCCAGCGGTATTTTTATCCCCCGTTATAATGATGTGCCGATTAAAGATGATGTTATGGGATCGGTGATAAGTTATCTCTTTTTGTTTTTGGTGTGTTTTATAATACTTACGCTGGGACTTTCCCTCACGGGGCTTGATTTTATTACGGCGATTTCCGGCGCGGGGACAGCCATAGCCAATGTGGGCCCGGCGCTTGGCCCCATCATCGGCCCAACGGGAACTTTTCAGCCTCTGCCGGATACGGCAAAATGGTTTTTAAGTATGGGGATGCTCATGGGACGGCTTGAGCTTTTCGCTGTTCTTATTCTTTTTTCACCACAATTCTGGCGGGCATAAAAATTTATCTTTCATTGGCCTTTAATTTTATTTTCTCTATAAATATATTAACATATTGAGATAAATATCCAACGAATTACATAGGGCTGTTGATGCGGGAATATTCCACCAATGAGATGCTGTCAAAACTCATCTCTTTTGATACGACAAGCTGGAAATCAAACCTTGAACTCATCACGTTTGTGACGGAATATTTACAGTCTTTTGGGGTGACCTCGAAAGTATTTTTTAACGCGGAAAAGACCAAGGCGAATTTGCTGGCTACCATCGGACCAAAAGATGTTCCGGGAATTATGCTGTCCGGCCATACGGATGTGGTGCCGACGGCGGCGCAGAATTGGTCCTCTGACCCCTTTGATATGCAGGCCAGGGATGGCCGGCTTTATGGCCGGGGAACCTGTGATATGAAAGGCTTCATTGCCTGCGTTCTGGCTGCTGTGCCAAAATTTATGGCGGCAGAGCTGAAAGAACCTCTGCATATTGCGCTGTCTTATGACGAGGAAGTTGGCTGTACCGGCGTGATGAGCCTTGCGGAACATGTGGGCGCAATGAAGGTAAAACCCAGAGCCTGTATCGTTGGGGAACCCACCAATATGAAGGTGGTCAATTCCCATAAGGGCATTTTCCATTTGTTGACCCGGATTTATGGGCTTGCGGCGCATTCCAGTACAGATCGCGGATTGAATACGGTAACTTATGCGGCAAAAATGATAACTTATTTGAGCGATCTGGCGGAAGAAATGAAAAGCCGCACCCCCATGGTCGAAGGGTTTGATCCGCCCTATACAACCATTCATGTGGGCCGGATCAAAGGCGGTACAGCGGCGAATATCACGCCGGAATATTGTGAATTCGAGTGGGATTTCAGACCAATTCCCGGTATGGAGGAGGCACAGGATGAGGTGTTGGTGCGGTTCAATACTTATGTGCAGGATCATATTCTTCCTGAGATGACAGGGCAAGATAAAGAATCAGCAAAGGTTGAAACGGATATCTTGTCACGCGTGCCGTCCTTGCTCCCACAAAGCGGATCAACGGCGGAAAATCTGGTGTTGGCGCTGGCCAATCAAAATGATGTCCATGTGGTGTCCTACGGCACGGAAGCCGGAATTTTTCAGGCCACTGGCGGCGTGCCCACCGTGGTCTGCGGGCCGGGCAGCATCCTTCAGGCCCATAAACCAGATGAATATATAGAACAATCGGAACTTGATTCATGCGATGAATTTCTGGGCCGGTTGCGGGATGTCATTAAACTGTCAGGAGCAAAGTGATGTCGATCATTGAGGCCATAAAAGCAAGAAGCAGCAATGGTATAATGACGGACGCGGCGGTATCGCCGGAGAAAATCAAACAGCTGTTGGATGCGGCCGTCTGCACGCCCGTGCATCATAACACAAAACCCTGGAGATTTTTGGTCATTCAGGGCGCAGGGCGTCAGCTTTTAAGCGATATTATGGTTCAATATTATGATAAAACAATGCCGGATTCAGAAGAATCGAAGGCTATTGCCCTACGTGATAAATTAAGCAAAAAGCCTTTTCGTTCTCCCATCATTATTGCTGTGGCTGCGGCAAAACCAGAAGGTGAGAAAGCTATCATGAGAGAGAATGTGGCGTCTGCCATTGCCGCCTGCCAGAATATTTTACTGGCGGCACCGGCATTGGGCTTAAGTGCCTTTTGGCGAACCGGAAGTTTTATGTACGCGCCTGATACGGCCTCTGCCTTAGGTTTTAAAGAGGGCGCTGAATTGGTTGGATTGATATATCTGGGGCATCCAAAAAGGGAAATGCCGCCCAAATCGCGGGAAACATCTGAGGCTTATGTCAGATGGTTGGGCCAGATGACTGAAACGATCATCAGTTGATCAGTTTTTTCAGGTCGAATTTATGATCGGTTTTGCAGAATTCGCAGGTCATGCTGATCACGCCGTCCTCGGCAATATCCCGCAATTCCTGCGTGTTGAAACTGGCCAGAACATCGCGCAGTTTATCTTCGGAGCAACGACAGCCGGACATCACCTGTGTGGCGGAGAACAGGCGAACGCCGCTTTCATGAAAAAGCCGCATAAGCACGTCTTGCAAGGAAAGCGCGCTGTCCAGAAGCTCTTCCGGTTTCACCGTTGAGAGCAGGATAGTTGCCGTGTTCCAGTCGTCTTTCTGTTTTTCATCATCATGGGGGCTGGCCATTTCGCTTTGCGTATTCTGGGCCAGATGCTGAATCATAATGGCCGCCGCAGACCAGTGACCATTGGCAGATTTATCACAGCTTATCATAACGTGGGTTGGCAATTGCTCGGATGTCTGAAAATATTCTTCTGCGGAATCCTTAAGGTCACCATTCTGTAATTCTACGACCCCTTGATAGCGGGCCATATGTTGTCCCTGATCCATCGTGATCATAAGCTGGCCATTTCCCAGAACAGGCCTGCCCTTGGCAACATCGTCCGCAATGTTAATATAACCGCGAATGACGCCTGACCCATTGCCGTTTGCGGCAAAGTCACTGATCATTGATTTAATCCTGCCGTCACTCTTAATCTGCATCGTGAAGATGCCGTCAAATTTCATCATGCTGCCCAATAAAGCTGTGAGCGCCATGGCTTTGCCAAGTGCGCGTTTGATGTCATCTGAACAGGTATAATGAGCCAGGATTTCGTTTAAAGGTTTATTCAGCCGGACAATGCGGCCCTTGATGTCTTGCGCTTCAATCTGAAAGGTCAGACAACTATCATTAAAATGGCAACTATCCTTAAAAAGAGACGTCATATCATTTTCCAAAGCACCACATGAGAATGCTTTTCTGAATATGGAGGCGGTTTTCGGCTTCGTCCCAGATGACCGATTGAGGCCCGTCTATCACTTCATCGGTGACTTCCTCGCCCCTGTGGGCGGGCAGGCAATGCATGAACAGGCTGTCTTTATTGGCTTGACGGATGAGTCTCCGATTAACCTGATAGGGGGAAAGTATTTCAAGACGTTCAGCTGCATCTGTATCGCCCATGGAGACCCATGTGTCGGTAATGATGCAGTCGGCATTTCGCGCGGCTTTGTTTGGGTCCTGGGTCAGGGTGACTTTACCGCCATTGCGCGCGGCCCATTCGAGTATTTCTGCCCTAGGACAAAATTCTTTTGGGCAGGCCAGAACCAATTCGCAGTCAAATAATACCGCCGCATGAATCCACGAGACAGCAACATTGTTGCCATCACCAGACCAGGCAATCTTCTTGCCTTTGATGTTACCGCGATGTTCTTCAAAGGTTAAAACATCCGCCATGACCTGACAAGGATGAGAAAAATCGGTCAAGGCATTGATGACCGGCACGGTGGCATGCTGCGCCATCTCCAGCAATGAGCTATGATTATCTGCCCGGAGCATCACGGCATCGACAAAACCGGAGAGAACCTGCGCCGTATCGGAAACAGTTTCCCCCCGCCCAAGCTGCATATCATTACCTTGCAGTACAATGGATGTGCCGCCCAGTTGATGCATGGACATCTCAAAAGAAACTCTGGTTCGCGTTGACGGCTTTTCAAAAACCATGGCAAGGCTTTTATCTGCCAAAGGCCGATCAGGATGGATGAAACCTTTCCCGTGACCTTCTTGCGTTGCGGTGACTTTCAGAGCCTTGGCTTTTTCAATGATATTGCGTGCCTCTGCCTTGGTGAGGGCGGCGAGGTCAAGGAAATGCCGGTAAGGCTCTTTTAAGTTTTCATATGGTTTATTTTTGGCCTTTGGGGTCACATTTCATCATCCCGTTGTTCAGGTAGGTCTTGTTCTAACTCTGCGCATATTTGAGTCAATTTTTTAAGGGCTTCGTCAATATGCTCTTTTTCGATAATCAGCGGCGGTAAAAGGCGAACAATATTGTCCGCAGCCCCAATAACCAATAAGCCATGCTGTAAGGCTTTCGCCACAAAAACAGAAGGTTCAATGGTAATTTTCAATCCCAGCATAAGGCCGACGCCGCGCACTAATTCAATGATTTTTGGCTGTTCCTTGCGAAGGGTCATCAAGCCTTTTCTAAGATCATAGGACATTTTCTCCACATGGTCCAAAAAACCATCCGCCAATAGGATATCCAGCACCTTGTTGCCAATGGCCATCGCCATAGGGTTGCCGCCAAACGTTGATCCGTGGCTGCCGGTTGTCATGGTGCGGCCTATTTTTTCAGTGGTTAGGCAAGCCCCCATGGGGAAACCGGCCCCAATCCCTTTGGCCGTACAGAGAATGTCTGGACTGATACGGCTGTGCTGATAGGCAAATAATTTTTCAGTCCGGCCCATACCGCATTGCACTTCATCAAAAATCAGCAGGATGCCATGCTTGTCACATAATTCCCGCAGGATTTGCATGTTATCGCTGGAAACCTGTTTTATGCCGCCTTCGCCAAGCACTGGCTCAATCATAATGGCGGCGGTTTCATGAGTGATGGCCGTTTCGACCTTCGTCATGTCGCGGAAAAATGGGACATGGTCAAAGCCGTCCATCATGGGGCCAAATCCCTTGATTAATTTTTCCTGACCCGAGGCCGCAATGGTGGCAAGGGTGCGGCCATGGAAGCAGTCTTCGAAAGTGATGATCCGGTAACGTTCAGGGGCATTATTTTCATAATGATATTTACGGGCCATTTTCATAGCGCATTCAACGGCTTCTGCGCCGGAATTTGTAAAGAACATCGTGTCGGCAAAACTATTTTCCGCCAGCCTTTTCGCCAAAAGCTCCTGGCCCGGAATGCGGTATATATTAGAAGTATGCCAGACTTTTCCAGCTTGTTCCGTGAGGGTTTTGACGAGTTCGGGATGGCAAAATCCTAAATTATTCACACCGATACCGCAGCCAAAATCCAGATATTCTTGGCCATTCTGGTCATAAGCATAAACGCCCTTACCATGATCAATCGCGATGTTTGCTCTGGCATAAGTCGGCAAAATGGGCGGAATTATGGTTTCTTCCTGACTGTTATCACGGCTGTTTTTCATATCTATTCTCTATTCACGCGTATTTTTATATTTTTTTATTTCGGGGCCGCAGAATATCTCTTCTCTGACCACCTCTGTCAATATAACAATGAAATTTTAGGGGGTTTTCGCGGGTATTATGGTCGTAATTTATAGCCTGAGCTGAGCATTCGATAACAAACAAACCCTAAAATGCTATTTAAAACGGCAATATAAATGATGCCAATGAGCAGATTGCCATCGGCTTGATCAATAATGCCATAACGGAAACCATCAATCAGATAGAAAAAAGGATTGAGCTGACTGATCGTATGCCAAATCCCCGGCAGACGGTCGATGGAATAAAAAGTTCCTGAAAGAAAGGACAGCGGAACAATGACAAAATTGGTGATGCTGGAGCTTTGTTCCCATTTTTCAGCCCATATGCCGGCGATCATGCCAAGCAAGGCCAGCATAACCGCTGCAGACAGGCCATAGTAAAGCAACGCCCATATATGAGCGATATTTAAATCCACGAAAAGAAACATGGACAGTGTGACAAAAACCCCAACGAGGGCCGCACGCGTTACGGCGGCCATGGTAATGGCAAGGGTCATTTCACCGGCACCAATGGGGGCGAGCAAAAGATCAACAATATTCCCTTGCATCTTGGCGGTCATCAGGCTTGATATTGTATTGGCAAAAGCGTTCTGCAAAACAGCCATAATCACGAGGCCGGGTGCTAGAAAAAGCTCAAAGGAAATATCGCCGGCATAGCGCCCGCTCCCCCCGAGGGCGACAGTGAAGACCGTCATAAAAAGAGCGGTGGTGATCACAGGAGAAAGAACAGTCTGGCCGAATACTTTACAAAAACGATGAATTTCTTTTTTATATAATGTCCAGACACCGAGCCAGTTAATGGGGCCGATTCTTTTTGCGGCGTACGGCGATAAGCTTTGCCCTATGGTTTCGTTGATTTTCATGGTTTTTGCCCGGATAACGTCATTAATATATATCTCATTTTGTTTTTTAACGTACAAAAGCCGTGACCGCAAGCACTCAGCCCTTGACCTTTCCTGCAGAGAAGAATAGACAACGGTCTTCCTAATGCGCTAATATCGCAGAAAATACAGGACTGATAAAGGATTTCTATTATGGCATGGACAGATGAACGCGTAGAAAAGTTACGGGAACTTTGGGATAAAGGCCTTAGTGCCAGCCAGATTGCCACGGCCCTGGCAGAGGGGGTAACGCGTAATGCTGTTATTGGCAAAGCACACAGGATGAATCTTGCCTCACGTCCGTCTCCGGTTAAATCCGACCCAAAAAAGAAAGCGGCAAAACCCGCTGAAAAAAGAAAGGCCCCAGCGAAGACCAAAGCACCAACCGGAAAAATATCCCTTTTGGAACTCACGGAAAGAATGTGTAAATGGCCTATTGGTCACCCGGGTGAGGTTGATTTTCATTTTTGCGGCAAGTCATCTGCGAAAACATTTCCCTATTGCCCGGAACATTGCAAACAGGCCTATCAAGTGCAGCAGCCACGCCGTGATCGTCGCACCAACAGGGGCCGTATTTCAGCAACGCCCGTCAGGTAAAGTTTTTCATCAGGTGGCTTAACGAGATATTTCCCAAACGGAAACAATCTCGCAGGCAATATCGAATGGCAGGGCATTGATGCCCATGGCTGCCCGCGCCGCCAGTCCGCTTTCGCCAAATATATCTCTAAAAAGTTCAGACGCGCCGTTAATCACTTTTGGCGAATCTGTGAAATCATCGGTGCATTTTACATATCCATTAATTTGCACGCATTGTACCACCCGGTCTAGATCACCGGCGCAGGCCGCTTTAAGTTGGGCCAGAATGTTAAAACCCGTGGTGCGGGCGGCATGATATCCCTGCTGAATGTATAGATCATGGCCCAGCCTGCCAAACGCCGGATGTTCAGGGGAATCGATCGGCCCCTGACCTGCTATATAAGCAAGATTACCAACAATGCGGTAAGGGGCGTAGACGGCGACAGGTTTTGTTGCCTGTGGTAAAATGATACCCAGTTCTTTTAAACGCCGATCAATTCGCCCTGCGCCGTTTTTTGTGAGGTTGCTATTGGCTTTAAGGTTGCTACTGGCGTTGGCCGATGGGGCAAAACTCATAGATGATGCCAGAAGGCCCCCGATACCGATTGTGCTGAAAAAATGTCTTCTTTTCATATGTCATTCCTTGATTTTTTTAACCGTTATAATGAAAAGCTTATCACTTTGCATCAGGAATGCATAATCGAATTGCTGACCATAATAGTTTACAGACCTTAAGATGAAATAAGGATATATTACCTCCGGTTTTTTATGGCGGGTAAAATTCCCCTGTACTTATCCTGCGCTATTCCGTAAATTCCGCCGCAATGGAAATAAAATGAAGCACGGCCTTTACCTATGAGTATTTTACAAACCGAAGTCGACAGACGGCGGACATTCGCCATTATTGCCCATCCTGATGCGGGAAAAACCACGCTGACGGAAAAGCTGTTGCTGTTCGGCGGTGCTATTCAGATGGCGGGCGAAGTGAAGGCACGCGGTGCCCGCCGGCGGGCGCGATCCGACTGGATGAAGGTCGAGCAGGAGCGCGGCATCTCTGTGGCGTCTTCCGTCATGTCCTTTGAATATGAAGGCCGGATGTTTAATCTGCTTGATACCCCGGGCCATGAGGATTTTTCCGAGGATACTTACCGGGTTCTGACCGCCGTGGATAGCGCGGTTATGGTGCTGGACGGGGCCAAGGGTATTGAGGGTCAGACCCGCAAATTATTTGAAGTCTGCCGCCTGCGTGATATGCCGGTGACGACCTTCATCAATAAAATGGATCGGGAGGCTCTGGATCCCTTTGCCCTTTTGGATGTGATCGAGCAGGAGCTGGCCCTTGATGTCACGCCGGCCACATGGCCGATCGGTATGGGGCGGGATTTCAAAGGCTGTTATGATTTGATAAATGACCGTTTGATGCTCATTGAAAAAAGTAAAAATGACCGTCCTGATCCGGGTATTATCTGTCAAGGTATTGATGACCCGCAACTGGATAATATTTTGCCGGCGGATCAATTGGCTCAATTACGTGAAGATGTGGCCATGGTGCGTGAGCTTTGTCCAGAATTTGATCGCGAAGCCTATCTTGATGGCACAATGACATTGGTTTATTTTGGCAGCGCCATTAATAATTTTGGCGTACGGGAATTGCTGGATGGTATTGGGGAACGCGCGCCAATTCCGGGGACTTTTAAGACAACAACGCGCAGCGTTGATCCTCATGAAACCAAGGTGAGCGGCTTTGTCTTTAAAATTCAGGCCAATATGGATCCCAAGCATCGGGATCGTATCGCTTTTTTCCGGCTGGTCTCGGGAAAATTCAAGCGCGGTATGAAGTTAAAGCAGGTTCGGGATGGCAAGATGGTCAACCTGCATAGTCCGGTGATGTTTTTGGCGCAGGACAGGGAACTGGCCGAAATTGCCTGGCCGGGTGATATTTTTGGCATTCCCAATCACGGAAACTTACGCATTGGCGACAGCCTCAGCGAAGGCGAAGAACTACGTTTTACCGGCATTCCTAATTTTGCGCCGGAATATATCCAGACCGTTCGCCCCGAAGACCCCATGAAAGCCAAACATCTGGGCCGGGCCTTGCAACAGTTGGCCGAAGAGGGGGCCGCCCGTGTTTTCAAGCCGACCATCGGGTCTGAATGGTATGTCGGCGTGGTGGGTATGTTGCAATTTGAGGTTATGGGCGACCGTATCCGTACGGAATATGATGTGCCCTGCCGGTTTGAAAGCACCTCGCTTCATACCGCGGTCTGGGTTGAATGTGATGACCGATTTAAATTAAAAGCTTTCATTGATTCAAATAAAGCAAATATGGCGGAAGATCATAGTGGCTCGCCCGTTTTCCTCGCGCGAAATGCCTGGCGGCTGGATAAGGCCAAAGATGATAATCCTGATATTCGCTTCTTGAAAACCAAAGAACAATTAGTTTAAGGTCAGAATCTGTTGATAGTGTTTTTAATTGATTTACAGGTATATTCTGGTTTGAATAGGGCGGGGGATAAAATAGAGAGGATATTGAAATGAATATCGGTCAAAAAAAGACCTTTCTGGGGGCGCAAATCATTTGGCTTTTGGCTCTTTTGTTGATTTTGGTTGTTATTGCAGGGGGGCCGGGCGTGCATCTTGGGCTTTGGACACCAATTGATGGATTTGTCCTTTCCTTGAAAGGCGGGTTCATGGGCGGCATTGCGCTGGCGGGACTTTCCCTGGCTGTTATTGTCATTATGGCTGTGAAAAGGACTTGCCGTGGTTTGGGCAAGGCCATATTGGCCTTATGTATTGGATTGCTTCTTGCGGCACCTGTCGCCTATTTACGTCTGTCAGGGGGGGGCGGCGTACCGGCAATTCATGATATTACCACTGATTTTGTTAATCCGCCCAAATTCATAGCCCTTGTGGGTAAGCGCGGGGCAGGGGCCAACAGTCTTGAGTATGACTCGGAAAAACTGATCCCCTTACAGAAGGAATTTTACCCCAATATTGGTCCAATAATGACATCGGCAGACCCACAAGCGGCCTTTATTCAGGCGATGGATGTGGCGGCTGATCTTGGGTGGGTTATCTTGGGGCTAGACACTTCGGAAATAGAGTTTGGGGCAGGACGCTTTGAGGCCACAGACTATTCATTCTGGTTTAAATTTGCGGATGATATTGTTGTCGTCGTAAAAGAAACAGAGACGGGGAGCCAAATAGATTTACGGAGTGTCTCGCGCGTGGGCGTTAGTGATCTTGGGGTTAATGCTAAAAGGATTAAAAGCTTTCAGGATAGTTTCTCGGCGATACCCTGAAAAGATTCAGATATTTGAGGCTACTGATTTGGATTTTAAGATGGATGGGGCATTCAGAATAATCGCCAGATTCCAGATAACCAATCCGAATATCAGAAATTCCGGAATATATTTTGCCATGCCGAGCAAAGCAAAAACCGCAAAGATAAACGCGAAAGCATCTCTTTTCAGAAAGTAATTACAGAAATTGAAAATTCTTAACAGGTGAGGCTTATTTTCGAAACGTCGCCGGATCGTGATGGATAGAATATCAAATCGGCCCCCGCCGGGCCCAAAATAAAGCAGGGAGGTCATTAATAATATTCCCATGAGGGCCAAAATGATCACATATACGCCCAATATTAAATACTCATCCCCATAAGTGTTCCAAAGGGCGTAACTCATGCCGCCCATAAATAAAATATTGGTAATCATATCTATGGTCGTATCAAGTTTAGCCCCATTAAGGCTCGAGAGAAATTTGGCGCGGGCAATTTCGCCGTCTATGCCGTCTGCAACAGACGCCGCATGAAATAAAAGGCAGCCCCAAAGAATGCCTTGTTCTCCCCCTGTCACTAAAATATAAATCATTAAGATGGCAAGCAGGGCGGTTAATCCCGTAAAATAGATCGGATGAATGGGATATTCCGCAAAGAATTTGCTGAATAGGGTGGATATTGGCCTGTTTAAGGTTCGTGAAATATACCCGTCTGACGGCTTGTGCAGCCATTTAAACAGTCTTGAGCGGGCTTCGGAAAGATTATGCTGTTGAATGGCCAATATATCAAAAGATTTAACGGAAAATATTTCAGTCTTTGAATAGTTCGCCTCGGCTTGCAGGGTGAAATTGTCTTTTGAGAAAATATTCTTCTCACCTGTTGGGCTTTTCATTACTTTGGCTTCTGAAGCAAGGAAATCATTTAATAAAGTCATGCGAACCAGAAAACCATCTTGCAAATAGATCGCTTTTTCACCCCCGTCAATATTCACCAGTTCCGCCTGGTTTAGATATTCAACAGTGCCTGAATTTTCATTGGCATATTCACTATAGGGCGGCTTTTCCTGTCCCTCGGGCACAAGCACAATGATTTTGGTTATTTTATTGGCTATACAGATTTTGATAAGGCGGTCACGAACGCTAATGGCGGCTATAATATGATCCCCGTTTGTGTCGGCGTTGATCACAGCAGTCGTTGGCTTAAATTTGCCAGTCATTCTCTTTTATCCATCAAATTAGAATCGTTTAAAGCGTATTTTTTTCATGAGAATAAACCTTTCTTCTTTTTGTGCAATGATTAAAAAGGTTAAAAGATACACAAAAACGCCACCGATGATTCCCAAAACCAGCCCCGCAGCGGAATATAGTTCTATAAATTCAGAAAGGAGAAACAGGTAACCATAAAGGACGGCAGCCATAAGGACGGGTTTTAGAATTGTTCGATTTAAGGGGATCGCGCCAAAGAAATATTTTGCCAGTGATAGCCGAATGATTTCTGTAAAACTGTAGGAAATAACCAGACTGATGGCTGCTCCCAAAATGCCAAATTTTAAAGAAAGAAAGTAACATAAGCTCGCGTGGAACAATAATATTACAAGGGATAATATAAGGTTTACATTTGGTTTTTTATAAATAAATATAAGTTCGCTAAGTCCAAAGCTGCCTTGAATCATAACCGCCCCAATGAGAAATAAAAGCGTCAGGCTGGCATTGCCGCCGGTGATATTAAACAGCCCGAGCAAACCCGCGCCATAAAAAATAAGCAGTGTGAAGATCAGGGCCTGAATTGAAAATATCCAATAGCTCACCCGGGAGAGTTCTTCGTTAACATTTCCAAGTTTTGACTGTTTCAGGGTCTGGGAAATAACGGGTTCTAATATGGGGTCGAAACTTTGCCGGACTTTCTTTATGATTGTCATGATTTGAAGAGCGATGCCATATACCCCGAGCGCACTTGGTGAGACAATGGCGGCTAAAAGATAAATATCAATGCGCAAAATGATGACCCCGATGAGGTCATAAGCCGCCGTGGGGGCCGAAAAAGAGATCATTGATTTGACTTTGACCCATGATATTCTACCCCAGGCATAAGCCGCCGTGTCATAGGTTTTGCCAAAAGCATAAATGGCATAAATGAAAATACTGATATTCATCATCCAATAGGCGATAAAAAGACCTGCTTCCACCATATTCAGAATATAAAACCCCGCAGAAAATCCTAACAGAACATAAGGCTCTATTATGCTTTTTGCCGTTACTTCATAACGCATTTTGCGGGCGGCCCGTGTGGCGGTTAACAAAATTTCTGTCAGGGCATAAATGAGTGCGGCGGGCAATATAATTGATACCCCTTTTGCCATCCCGTCTGGAAAAAACGAGAATAGAAAATCTTGCCAGATATATATGGGAATGAGGATAATGGCGGCGATAACAACACAAAGAACCATTGCCGTCATGATACTATTGAGCAGGCCGCTCATATCGCCGTTATCTATATCATCATAGAGAAAATGGAATATGGACCTTTTAAAACCAAACAGAATTATTGCGGTCAGGGTTTCAACAATGGTTACGGCTAAAAGATATTTTCCGAATATTTCAGTGCCGTATAACAGCGCAACAACCAATAAAAAGGGCAATCGTGCGCCGAGCCGAATGACAAAACCAAACAGATTGGCGCCCGCACCGTTCAGAAGATCCTTTTGGTTATTCACAATATTGTTTTTGGAAATAGGAACATTTTTGGAAGTTTTCATATGTGTATCAGGATGAGAATCTGTCAAATTTTGTCCATGTTATATTTTATTGTTTTGAAACTGTGGGTTAAATACAGGAATTCTTGTTTCTTCACCTTAGACTTCTTTTATATTCCTTGTTATAGTTTTTTCCAGCCTAACTGGCAATTTACAATGAAATCTAAATAGGAATGAATGAAATCAACCTGACTTGTAATCCCGGCCCTGTTCGTGACAGTGGCTTACCACTTTCTATCTTGGAAGATAAAGTTAATGAGTGGATTGCATCTCTGAAATAAGGAGTATGAGAAGATGTCTCGCAAAGCCCGTTATGCTTTATTGACAGTTGAGGAGATGGCCAGAGCAGATCACATGACGATTAGCTCCGGCATTCCGGGGGCTGTTTTGATGGAAGCGGCGGGCCTTGCTGTGACACGGCATATTACCCGGCTGTATGATCAGGGCCCGGCGCTGGTCTTATGCGGCCCCGGCAATAATGGCGGTGATGGTTTTGTCATTGCGCGTCATTTAAAAATGGCCGGATGGCCGGTGGATTTGGCGCTGATGGGGGAGCCGGGTGATCTTGTTGGGGATGCGGCGATTATGGCTGATAAATGGGCCAATTCAAAGGACGCAAAAATATTGCCCTTAACGCCAGATGTTATGACAGATCATACCTTGGTGGTTGATGCTATTTTTGGGGCAGGCCTGTCGCGTCCTATTGAGGGGCCGGCGGCAGACCTTATCGAAAAAATCAACGGGGCAGGCCCAAAGGTGGTCGCCGTGGATGTCCCGTCCGGTGTAGAGGGCAATAGCGGCCAAATACACAATATGGGTATTCGGGCAACCTCAACCGTCACATTTTTCAGGAAGAAACCGGGGCATTTGCTTTTTCCGGGCCGGCAATATTGCGGAACCATTGAGGTCGCAGATATTGGGGTTCCCGCGCGAAGTTTGCAGGAGATCAAGCCAGAAACTTACCGCAATGATCCGGCAATATGGCTTGATGATTTTCCTTTCCCCAAAAAGACCGCCCATAAATATGATCGCGGCCACGGGGTCGTGATCAGCGGCGGCCCTGCCAATGGCGGCGCGGCACGCCTTGCCGCCCGCGCGGCCCTCAGAATTGGGGCGGGGCTGGTCAGCATTGCCTGCCCCGATGACGCTGTCCTGTCCCATGCTTCTTGCTTGACCGCTGTGATGATTAAGCCTTTTGATGGCTCAGGTGATATCAATAAGCTGCTGAAAGATGACCGCTTAAATTGCTGGTGCGCGGGGCCGGGGGGCGGCGTGACCGAACAGACCAAGTCTCATATACTGAAAATCTTGGCGGCAGGACGTCACTGTGTGATTGATGCCGATGGTTTAAGTGTTTTTCAAGATCAGCCAGAGGCATTTTTCAAAGCCATCAGGACATCGAGGGTCACGCCGATACTCACGCCCCATGACGGCGAATTTTCCCGCCTTTTTCCTGATCTTGGCCACCGAAATGTGGGATATAATAAATTATCATCGGCGCGAAAGGCCGCCGTGCGGGCAGGGGCCGTCATTATTTTAAAGG
>JAJRQU010000175.1 GCA_024280095.1 Alphaproteobacteria bacterium
AAAGGCCCGCGAGATGGGTATGGATACCATCGGATTTTTGATGATGTCTCATATGATAGAGCCGGATCATTTGGCCCGGCAGGCAAAGCTTATGGAAAGTTACGGCGCGACCACGGTTTATGTGGTTGATAGCGGCGGCGCACAGAATATGGATGATATTGCCGCCCGATTAAAGGCCTTTGACAAGATTCTGGACCCTGAAACCCAGCGGGGCATTCATGCCCACCATAATTTAAGCCTTGGGGTGGCCAATAGTATTGCCGCCGTCCAAAATGGCGCCATTCGTGTTGATGCCAGCTTGACCGGTATGGGGGCAGGGGCCGGCAATGCGCCGCTTGAGGTTTTCATAGCGGCGGCGGATCGCATGGGCTGGAACCATGGCTGTGATTTATACAAATTAATGGATGCGGCGGAAAATCTGGTGCGTCCGTTACAAGACAGGCCGGTTCGGGTCGACCGGGAAACCCTGAGCCTTGGTTATGCCGGTGTTTACAGTTCATTCCTGCGTCATGCGGAAACGGCGGCAGATATGTATGGCCTTGATACAAGGGAAATTCTCGTGGAACTTGGGGCGCGAAAAATGGTCGGTGGTCAGGAAGATATGATCGTTGATGTCGCTCTGGATTTATTAAAACAAAAAGAACAAGGAAAAGCCCTATGATGGATTTGAACGCAATTGCGGAATTTGTTGATGATGCCTCGCGCTATGCCAAGGCCATACCACAGCTTTCCGAAACGGGCAAAGACCTGACATTGGCGCAGGCTTATGAGGTGCAGCGTCTCTCTGTGCAGCGCCGCTATGATCGCGGGCAAAAACAGGTTGGCGTCAAAATGGGCTTCACTTCGCGGGCGAAAATGATCCAGATGGGTCTTGATGAGATGATCTGGGGGCGGTTGACCGATGTGATGCTGGTTGAAGATGGCGGCGAGATCGACCTGAAGAATTTTGTCCACCCCCGCGTAGAGCCTGAAATAGCCTTTCTACTTAAAAAACCACTTGAAGGCATCGTTAGCCCCGCCGAGGCGATGTTATCTGTGGAGGCTATTGCCCCCGCCTTAGAGATTATTGATAGCCGCTATGAGAATTTTAAATTTAACTTGCCGGATGTTGTGGCGGATAATACGTCCACATCGGCCTATGTTGTGGGGCCGTGGGTGCGGCCAGATATTGATTTCAGCAACCTTGGTATGGTGATGAGTTTTGATGGGCGGCCCGTGCAAATAGGGTCATCTGCCTCGGTTCTTGGCCATCCGGCCCGGGCATTGGTCGGGGCGGCCAAGCTTGTCGGCGAAGAGGGTGGGCGGCTTGAAGCCGGTTGGGTCATCATGGCCGGCGGCGCTACGGCCGCCGAGGCCCTCAAATCCGGCCTTCATGTGAAATTAGAAGCTCAAAATATGGGATCCGTTAGTTTTAGCGTGAGATGAAAAGTGCTTTCAAGAAGATCGGATCATCACTATAACTTTGGATCCGTAGGTGCCGGACCAATTTTTGGCAAAACAGGAAAGATGTTTGCGTGAATGGGCTATGGTGTATGTCGCCATTCCCGCGGCGTGCAGTCATATAGCTTTTTGAAATTCCGTCCGAAATGTGAAAGATCATTAAAGCCCCATTGAAAGGCTATTTCGGCAATGGATTTATTATTATGTGATGGATTTTTAAACTCCTCCCCACATTTTTCCAACCTTGATTTCAAGACGGTGCGGCCAAAGGAGCTGTCATTATTTTCAAATAATTTATGGATATAGCGCACGGAAACATTTAAATGTTCTGCGGCTGTCGCCGGGCTTAAATCCGGATCTGCAAGGTTTCTCTCGATGAAGCAACATAGCATATCAAGCTGTATGGATTTTGACTGCAGGTCGTTGAGCGTTTTCTTTTGAGGAATTTCGTTAAAAATTATTGGTAGAAACCCAAGAAAATTCTGGACAAGCCTTTCCTCATTTGCCGGATGAGACACAAGGTCTGGCACCATCAGGGCTTTAATGTAATTGAGCCCCAACTGATGCAGGCCACTTGCAGAAGACGGCTTTACCGCTGTAATGCAATGGGGGCTATACATCCGAGAATGTATGGCTGATTTGGGGATTTTGACGCAAAGCTGTTCAAACTCGTCCTCAAAAGATAAAATATAGGGCCGCGTTGTATCCACAAGGGTATAATCCCCCACATCAAGCGCCACCTGACGATCCGCCTGATAAACCATGCCCCGGCCTTTTTGCTGCAGAAGGAGGAAATATTCATCTTTTGAAGACCGGGAAATTTCGCGGTTCCCACGATTTACGGTTTGGGCTTCGGAAATAATATAGGAAATATCCAGATCCGCTTGCTCATGACAATGAATGGAGCCCATGAAGGATCCGTCACAGACCCGCCTTGGGGAAAGATCTGTGTAGGTATCACAAATGATTTCGCGCCAATAAGCGAACTGCTCTTTTTCCGGTAATTGCTGCGTTGTCCATATTTTATTCATATATTTTACCCTGTAGTAATTACACTACTGAATGTGACAATTGTCAAGTCTGTGCCGAAAATGGCTCTTAATATGCACAATTTACAGGGTTTTAGGTGCGCGGAAATCCGAGAATTTTGATCTGAATACTCATATTATGGGATACAGGAAGAATAAACGGTCAAAAAAATAAACTAACCATAGGGAGAAGAAATATGAATAGGACAAGCTTGAAAATTACTGGCATGAAAATAACCGGCATGGCGGCATTATTGCCGCTGATGATTGGCGCGAATAGTGCCGTAGCCGAGGAGGCGGAGAAAACCCGTTTTATGGAACTGGAAGAAGTTGTGGTCACCGCCCGCAAGCGGGAAGAAGGTCTGCAAAACACGCCGATTTCCATTACGGCCGTCTCCAGTGAAGGGCTGGAAAAACGTCAGATCATCTCTATGGATCAGGTGAGCAATATAACGCCGAACCTGACAATTAATACCTCATCGGCTTTTTCCGGCAGCAGCCAGACACCGGCGGTTTTCCTGCGCGGGATTGGTCAGACTGATTTTACCCTGAATACGGATCCGGGGGTTGGTATATATGTGGACGGCGTATATATTTCCCGCTCTGTCGGGGCGCTTCTTGACCTTGTGGATGTGGAAAGAGTTGAGATATTGCGCGGGCCGCAGGGAACGCTTTTCGGGCGCAATACCATTGGCGGATCAATCAGCATCACCAGCAACAAACCCGCCGATGATCTTTCCGGCAAGGCAAAAGTTACCATAGGCAGTGATAACTGGCTGATTTTATCCGGCAATATATCCCTGCCCATAAGCGACAATTTGAAAGCCAAGGTCACCATCCAGAATCAGGACAGGGACGGTTATGTCACGCGCATCACGGATGGTGTCAAGCTTGGGGATGATAACAGTACGTCTTTCAGGGGCGCTCTGCTCTGGACGCCGACAGATAAATTATCCTTTTATCTGGTGGCAGATTACACCACAGCCCGCGAGAACGGGGCGCCGTTATCCTTGACGGAAGTGAATGAGGCCGCGCCTTTTGCGGCTATACATAATATTTTTGTGGCCCCCGGTCTTGTCCCGACTCTGGGGAACGGCGCTTTTTATAATGACCAATATATCACAGGTAATTTATATGAAACCGCCGGAACGGAGCCTGTGTTTTCCGATCTTGACGTTTGGGGTTTAATGTTAACGGCCGAATATCAGGGCGATATGTTTGACATAAAATCCATCACGTCATACCGGAATCTGGACAGTAAATTTTCCAGAGACGGGGATGGTTCCCCGTTAAGAATTAATGCCACGGCGAATATTTTTACCTATGATCAATTCTCTCAGGAATTGCAATTTCTGGGCCAGGGTTTGGATGACAGGATGAACTGGATATTGGGCCTATATTACTTTGAAGAAAGCGGCAACGATAATAATACGGTTGATTTTGGTTATGTAAATTTCCGTTCGGGCGGCGCGGTAAAGAATAAATCCTATGCGGCCTTTTTTCAGACAACCTATGATGTCACCGATAAATTTAGCGTCACCGGCGGCTTGCGTTATACGGATGAGACCAAGAAATTTAATCCTGTGACATTTGTACTGGAACAGCGGGTTCCTCTTCCGGTTCCGCCATTCCCGCCGTTTTTAAATTTTACCAATGGCCAGCTTCTGGTGCCGGAAGGTCAGGTGGAAACGGGCGTTGGCAAATGGACACCGATGATCAATCTTGCCTATCAATGGACGGAAGGCTTGATGACCTACGCTACATTCTCCCAAGGCTTTAAAAGCGGTGGTTTTACCCAGCGTATTTTCCCGGCACTGGCCGCCGTACCGTCCTTTAATCCGGAAACCGTCAATGTCTATGAAGCGGGCTTTAAATATAGCGGACTTGAGGGACGGATGCGCCTGAATGGGTCGGCCTATTATACGGATTATGCCAATCTTCAGGTGACCGTGCAGATTGGCGTCGCCCCAACGACCCAGAATGCCGCTGAAGCCGAAATCAAAGGCTTCGAGCTGGAAATGCAGTTAATTCCTGTTGAGCGGATGCAGGTGGATCTTGGTATCGGCTATATTGATGCCAAATATACCGCCTTGGATAATCAGGTGGTGGGCATTTCATTGGACAGTAAATTGCCGGGGACCTCTGAATGGACATTAAACGGCGCTGTCTCATATGTGCTGGATATAGGTAATAGCGGCACCCTTACCCCCAGACTGGACTGGAGCTATCGATCGGAGTTTTTCTTTGACGCCAATAACACCATGCAAGAAGACGGCTATCATCTGCTCAATGCCAGTATGATGTATGATAATGATAACGATTGGCGCATAACATTTTTCGTCAAAAACCTGGCCAATCAAACTTACCTGACCCACGGGGAGTCAATTCTTGATCCTGCCGGTTTTGCCCTTGTCACGCCGTCTCGCAAACGCGAATGGGGTATCACGCTGTCGACCAGTTTTTAAGTGAGGTATGAGAATGTCAGAATATCACAAAAAGTTCAAAGTCGCGGCGGTTCAAGCCGTTCCCGCCTTCCTCGATCTTGATGCCGGCATTGAAAAAGCCTGCCG
>JAJRQU010000006.1 GCA_024280095.1 Alphaproteobacteria bacterium
AATGAATCGGCCCGAAGATGTTTTCTCTTTGTTGTTACGAAAGCTAAAGGCGAAAATCAACAAGATCGGCACCAGCATGAAGACCCGCATGAGCTTGACCAATATTGACGTATCACCCGCCTCCTCAGATATGCTATATCCCGCGCCAACCACTTGGGAAACATCATGAATACTGCCGCCGATCAACAGGCCCGCATCATGATCCCCGATGCCCAGGAAGCCGACAACAACAGGATATAGGATCATCGATAATGTGCCCATGGCCGTCACGCCGACCACGGTAATTAACGTATTATGTTCCAGCGTTTTTGATTTTGGCATGACCGTGGAGAGGGCCAGCGCCGCCGAGGCTCCGCATACGGCCGTTGCCCCTCCGATGAGCAGGCCTTGTTCCCTATCCATTTTTAAAACCCGCGCCCATAGGACGCCCAGCAGAATAATACCGCCCGTGGCCAGAACAACCAAAAGCAGGGTCGGCCACCCAAGTGCGGTAAAATCGGACAGCATTATGCGCGCGCCAATGAGCGCCACACCGATCCTCAATATGGTCTGAGAGGTGAATTGCACGCCCTTTCTGGTGGGGCTTTCCTGAGACATGAAGTGAAAAACCATGCCCAGAAGCAGGCAAAGCAGCATGACCGGCACCGTATAATATAGCGCAATAAATTTGGCGGCAAAAGCCACAACAGCGCAAACCATAATGCCGGGAATTAAGGCCCGGGCGCGGCGCCATAAGGGGTCTTTGTAATCCTTATCAAAAGGCTGAAAGCCCTCAATAGAATCCAGATAATCATATTTACCGAAATCTTTGCGTTTGTTCATGGCTGAACTTACGTGAATTGGTCATAATATATCGGCTTATGGCAATCGAGCCAATTATCGCTGCCGGGCATGGGATATTTAAGGCCGGTGGCACAATTGAATAACAAAACCCGCTCCTCTTTACGCACTTGCCCCGTCTTTAAAGCCTCTTGCCATGCGGCAAAGGTCGCCGCGCCTTCGGGGCAGAGCAAAAAACCGTCTTTCAAGGCAACGTCGTCCCGGGCTTTAAAAATATGCTCATCCGTCACCGCGATGGCAAAACCGCCACTTTCCCGCACGGCCCGCAATATCAGAAAATCACCAACCGCCGCCGGCACCCGAATGCCAGAGGCAGCGGTATAGGCATTTTCCCATAAGGGCGCATGCTCTACGCCGTCCTCCCAGGCCTTGACAATTGGGGCGCAGCCCGTGGATTGAACCGCCACCATACGGGGACGCTTGGATCCGATCCAGCCGATAGCTTCCAATTCCTCAAAGGCTTTCCACATACCAATCAGGCCCGTCCCCCCCCCCGTGGGATAGAAAATCACATCTGGAACATCCCAGCCATATTGTTCCGCAAGCTCCAGCCCCATGGTTTTTTTGCCTTCAATCCGATAAGGCTCTTTCAAGGTGGAGATATCACTCCAGCCCACAGCTTTCTTGCCGTCCAGAACGATCTTGCCGCAATCATTGATCAGGCCGTTGACTTTAAAAACTTCTGCCCCCTGAAGGGCGATCTCACGAACATTGATTTCCGGCGTATCATCGGGACAGAAAACCGTTGTTTTAAGGCCGGCATAGCTGGCATAGGCCGCCAGGGCCGCCCCCGCATTGCCGTTGGTGGGCATGGCCAGATGCGATTGGCCAAACTCCTTTGCCATGGCCACGGCAAGGGCCAGCCCCCGCGCCTTAAACGATCCGGTTGGCAACCGCCCCTCATCCTTGACGATGACTTCTGCGCCGTTTGGAACAGAATGTTTCAAGGGCACAAGCGGGGTCATGACTTCGCCCAGGCTGATCATATTTTCTGCTTTTTGTACCGGCAGGAATTCGCGATATTTCCAAAAACCCCCCGCCCGGCCCTCAATATCCTGTTTGGTCACCGCCTTGGCAATTTTGGCCAGATCATAGCGGACAAGCAACGGTTTTCCCGCCATGGATAACCCATGAGGCCGCCCCGCTTCATAGCGATTCCCTTCCATTGAACATTCCAAATGGGTGACAAAACCCGGGGAATTTTCATATAACGCTTTTGTCTGTTCGGCCTCGAGATATTGTGCAGGCATATTATTTTTATCCTTGGGTTTCAGGTCTGAGACAATATCCCGTCCCTCAAATGAAAAATCTGATCAAAGCGATCATATATCTTCTCGTCATGGGTTACTACGATAACTGCCGCCTGTTGGTCAATGGCCACTTTGCGCAGCAAGTCCATGACAATGCCCGCGCGGTCTGAATCAAGGGCCGCCGTTGGCTCATCCGCAAGAACGATACGGGGCTTGTTAGCCAGCGCCCTTGCTATGGCCACCCTTTGTGCCTCGCCGCCAGACAGGCTGCCGGGGAAAGCCTCGACACGATTGCCCACCTCCAGATATTCAAGCAGCTCCCCCGCCCGGGTGCGGGCCGCAGAAGCGCTATATCCGGCCAGATCCAATACCACAGCCACATTATCCATACTGGACAGGAAAGGCATGAGGTTATGGGCCTGAAAGATA
>JAJRQU010000176.1 GCA_024280095.1 Alphaproteobacteria bacterium
CCGGCCTACGGCGAAATATTCATGGCGATCGGTGCCATGGCCCTGTTGATGTTTGGCGTTTTTCGGGGCAATAAATCGACAGAGCTCGTCTCTCTTTTAACGGCTGCCGTGATGATTATTACGTTAATCATAACGGTGACATGGAATGATACAGCGGTTTATACTTTTGAGAATATGTTCGTGGTTGATCGATTTACATCTTTTATGAAAATATTGGTTTTGGTGGCTTCGGCCCTGGCGGTGTTCATGTCCATGCAATATTTTAAGGATGAAAAAGAAGAGCGGTTTGAATATCCAATTTTGGTGCTTCTGGCCACATTGGGCATGATGGTCATGGTTTCGGCCAATGATCTGATGTCTTTATATATGGGGCTGGAACTTCAATCTTTAAGCCTTTATGTATTGGCCTCCATTCGCCGGGACAGCGAACTTGCGACCGAAGCCGGCCTTAAATATTTTGTTCTTGGTGCCTTGTCATCGGGCATATTGCTCTTTGGCAGCTCGCTTATTTATGGCTTTGTCGGCAGCACCAATTTCACGGTCATTGGTCAAACCCTGTCACAGGCAAGCCATGGCCCGGATATTGGGGTGATCATCGGCATGGTTTTGGTTCTGGCGGGGCTTGCCTTTAAGATTTCTGCGGTGCCGTTCCATATGTGGACGCCGGATGTTTATCAAGGTGCGCCGACACCCGTTACGGCTTTCTTTGCCGTCGCGCCAAAGGTTGCTGCATTGGCTCTGTTGGTTCGGGTGCTTTATGTGCCATTTGGCGAAATGTCCGAATCATGGACTCAGGTGATTGTCTTTATGTCTCTGGCGTCTATGGTTCTAGGATCGGTTGCGGCGGTCGTGCAAACAAATATTAAACGCCTGATGGCCTATAGTTCCATCGGTCATATCGGTTTTGCGCTGGTTGGCATTGCGGCGGGCAGTCAGGATGGTCTGCGCGGCTTGGTCATTTATATGGCGATTTATCTGGTGATGAATGTGGGAACCTTTGCCTGCATCTTGGCCATGCGCCGCAAGGATGGCATGGTTGAGGATATCTCCGACCTTGCGGGTCTTGCGCAGACACGCCCTGCCATGGCGGCAGCATTAGGAATTTTGATGTTAGCCCTTGCCGGCATTCCGCCGTTGGCGGGTTTCTGGGGTAAATGGTATGTGTTCAAGGCGGTCATCGCGACCGCTGTTGCTGATCCAATGGCAACCAATTACGGCTTGATTACGCTGGCGGTCATTGGGGTGATGGCCAGTGTTATCGGGGCCTATTATTATCTGAATATTATCAAAGTGATGTTCTTTAATGAACCGGAAGGTGAGTTTGTTCTGCAAAAATCACGAAAATTAAAAGCCATCATGGGCGTTTCGGCGGCCTTGATGGTTCTGTTTCTGCTGCCGCAAATCAACGCACCTGTTCTGGAATATGCCAGAATGGCGGCGGCCGCTTTGATATCTTAAAGACATGGGTTTTCAAAAGCCATTCCCTATGCCCGAAGGTTACGACCTTCGGGCATTTGACATTCTGGATAGTACGAATGTTGAATGCCGGCGCATTGCTGATGCGGGTTCTTCGGACAATGTCTGGGTTGTGGCCGCCGCGCAATCTTCGGGCAAGGGGCGGCGGGGCCGTGAATGGGTATCCCAGCCCGGAAATCTGTTTGCCTCATTGCTCTATGCCATAGATTGTGATCTTGCCACAGCGTCTCAACTGTCTTTTGTAACGGCACTTGCTGTTCGGGATGTGGTTGCAGATATTTTGCAGGCTCCGGATATGGTGCGCTGTAAATGGCCCAATGATGTGCTGGCCCATGGGAAAAAAATCTCTGGTATTCTTCTTGAAACTGCGGGGCAGGGCAGCGCAGCACCATCACATGTGATCATGGGTGTTGGTATCAATGTTGCGCATCACCCTGAAAATGCTCAATATCCTGCGACAAGTTTGACAAGTGAATTGGGCAGGGAAATTGATACATCATTTGTTATAGAGCGGCTTATTCATTCCATGGATTATTGGATTTTGCGCTGGAAAAATCAGGGGTTCTCTGTAATCAGGCAAGCTTGGAAGGACAGCGCCCATGGGTTGCGGCAGGAGGTTATCGTCCGTTTGCAGGATGAGGAGATCAAAGGCATTTTTGTTGACCTTGATGAAACAGGCGCACTTATACTTGAGTTCGAAGGCAAAAGACGACATATTACCGCTGGTGATGTTTTTTTCCCGTAAGGACCAATTATGCTGCTAGCCATAGATGCCGGAAATACAAATATTGTTTTTGCCATACATGACGGGGATGAGCTGCGTCATAAGTGGCGCATTTCAAGTTCATCAAGCCGGACTGCCGATGAATATATGGTCTGGCTGACTCAGTTGATGAATCTTGAAAATATTTCACCAGCTCTCATAACCGGCGCCATCATTGCGACCGTTGTGCCGCAAGCACTGTTTCCGCTGCAACTCTTGTGCCGGCGGTATTTTAATTGTGTGGCTTTGGTCGTCGGGGATCCGGATATTGATCTTGGGCTGGAAATTAAACTGGATAACCCAAGCGAGGTCGGGGCGGATCGCTTGGTGAATGCGGTTGCGGCCCAGAAGAAATACGGCGGCCCCATGATCATCATAGATTTCGGCACCGCGACCACCTTTGATATTATTGATGGCCAGGGAAATTATTGCGGCGGCATTATTTCGCCCGGCGTTAACCTATCGGTAGAGGCCCTTCATATGGCGGCGGCCAAATTGCCGCGCGTTGCGGTTGAAAACCCGGGAAATGTCATTGGCATCGGCACCGTTACCGCCATCCAGTCGGGCATTTTTTGGGGTTATGTTGGTCTGGTAGAGGGACTGGTGCGGCGGATCAAACAAGAATACGGCCAAAAGAATGGGGAGCAGAATATGAAAGTGCTGGCAACGGGCGGCTTAGCGCCTTTATTCGATGAGGAGATCAGCGAAATAGAGACTGTTGATCAGGAATTGACCACCTATGGTCTTTTTGAAATTTATAGCCGGAACCAATAAAATATATGTCATTATCCAAGCGTAAAGATACCTTACATTTCCTGCCCCTCGGTGGGTCAGGTGAAATTGGCATGAACCTGAACCTGTATAAAACCCAAGGGAAATGGTTGATGGTGGACTGCGGCATTTCCTTTGCCGATGATTATCTGCCGGGCATTGACCTGATCATGCCGAATACCAGCTATATTGAGCAACGAAAAGACAAGCTTCTGGGGCTGATCATTACCCATGCCCATGAAGATCATGTGGGCGCATTGGCGCACTTATGGCAACGCTTTCGTTGTCCGGTTTATGCGACGCCCTTCACCATGATTCTGATTCGGCTTAAACTTGCCGAGGCGGGGTTGCTGGATGAAGTCCCTTTGATTGAGGTGCCGCTGGAAGGCCAAGTGACCATCGGGCCTTTTACCGTTGATTTTCTGTCTTTGACCCATTCCATACCAGAACCCAACGCGCTTTTGATCACAACAGCCTTGGGCAGCATATTTCATACAGGGGACTGGAAACTGGATCCGGAACCGCTGCTGGGGGAAAAAACAGATGCAGATAAAATGATCAGGGTAGGGGACGAGGGTGTTCTGGCATTGGTCTGTGATTCCACTAATGTGTTCAACGAGCTATCTTCTGGTTCAGAAGGCAAGGTTCGTGATAATATCAGCCAAATGCTATCCTCAAAGAAGGGAAAAATATTTTGCGCGACTTTTTCGTCCAATGTGGCGCGGGTTGATACATTGGCGCAGGCCGCAAAAAATAATGGCCGCGAAGTATGTCTTGTCGGACGATCATTGAAGCGCAATGTAGCAGCGGCCAGAGAGGCTGGATACCTCAAGGATTTCCCCGGAATTGTGACCGAGGGCGATGCGGGCTATCTGCCCAATGAAAAAATTCTGTATATCTGCACGGGCTGTCAGGGCGAAGCGCGGGCGGCAATGATGCGGATCGCGCAAGGCAACAATAAGGATGTGGTGATTTCGCGGGGGGATACGGTAATATTCTCGTCCAAAATCATCCCGGGAAATGAGCAGTTGCTGGGCCGGTTGCATAATAGCCTCGTGGAAATGGGCGCAGAGGTTATCACCGAAAAAGATGCCTTTGTTCATGTGTCTGGCCATCCGGGGCAGGCAGAATTGAAACAGATGTATGATTGGATACGGCCTGAAATTCTGGTTCCTGTTCACGGCGAATATCGCCATTTGGTGAAACAGGCGAAGCTCGGCAAAGCGCATGGCATTCCAAAAACGATCGTTCCGAAGAATGGCACCTTAATTCGGCTCGCGCCGGGGCCGGTGGAAATTGTCGAAAATGTCCCTGTGGGCCGGTTGGCACTGGACGGTCAATTCATCATTCCCAGCGAAGATAATACCATTGTGACGCGCCGCCGCATACTTTATAATGGCGCGCTCGTGGTATCATTGGTTGTTGATGGGCAAGGCATGTTTCTCGCGCCGCCAAAAATAACCAACTTGGGTAACCCAGAAGGCGGGGGAGAGGCTTTTGACGATGTCATCACAGAAGCGGTGCTTTCGGCAGCAAAATCATTGACCGGCAAGCAGCGGGCAGATAAAAATAAACTGGCTGAGGTCGTGCGCGTTTATGCGCGTAAGGCAGCCAAAAAATATACCTATAAAGAAACAGGGCCGATTACAACGGTAAATGTCACTCAGATTTAATATAGAAAGAACAGACTATGATTGGAAAGTTGAACCATGTGGCCATTGCGGTTAATGACCTTGATGCGGCCATAGCCCTTTACCGTGATACGCTCGGGGCAAAAGTGTCTGATGCGGTAGAGCAGCCTGATCATGGGGTCGTGACCGTATTTGTGGAATTGCCAAATACAAAAATCGAATTGCTGTATCCTTTGGGGGACCAATCACCGATTAAGGGCTTTCTTCAGAGGAATACATCCGGCGGCGTTCATCATATTTGTTATGAAGTCGAAGATATTTATGCGGCGCGAGATAAGCTGCTGGCCGATGGAATGCGTATTTTGGGCAGCGCAGAGCCGAAAATTGGCGCGCACGGCAAGCCCATCTTGTTTTTGCACCCGAAAGATTTTTGTGGAACGCTTGTAGAGTTGGAAGAGATATAAAATGACAATTGCAAATCACTTGGTCGTCTTTCTAGTTTGCTGGTGGCTGGTATTTTTTATGGTGTTGCCATGGGGCGTGAAGGGCCATCACGAAAGTGATGAAGAGTATGAGGCCGGTATCGTCGAACCAGGATCACCGGTCAAGGCTAATATTGGCAAGAAAATGTTGATCACAACAGGGATTACCCTTGTTGTATGGGGCATGATTTGGGCTGTGATATCATTTGAACTTATTTCCTTGAGTTAGGATATTTAAAATCATTTCTTAAATTTTATGGCCATAAAATGAATTTTTCATGGAAAATTCATTTTTATTTTTGAGAAATGTACCTCTGTGGTAAAAATATTCTTTTTACGCTTGGAATAGGCTATTCCCTTGAAATAAAACACTTTTCCTTGATCTAATTTTATGTTGCATTAATATCACAGTGTGTCTTTTATGTTTGAGCTAAGTCTTTGTAAAATAAAGATAATTTTTCCCTTGATTTTAATCTGATTAGCCTTAAATATAGTTGTGAGAGATGTTCTTGGTGTAGGAATATCTTTCAAGCCCTTCGTGGGCGTTTCCTCCCTAGACTTGGGCCACTCGTTTTGAGTGGCCTTTTTTTTATGGGTACAGGTTACTATGACAAAAATCTTCGGGATAATATCTGTATGAAAGATTTCACTGCTCACTTGACCCTATGGGAATTTGAGGCCATAAATCACGTCTTGTTAGAAAATACATATTATAAGGGTATGTCCAAAATACCTCCCCAAAATATCCTGAAGGAATTAAAGCCATGACTGAATTCAAAGAGCGCATTTTTTCCGGCGTTCAGCCTACGGGCAACCTGACCCTTGGCAATTATCTTGGGGCGATTCGCAATTGGGTGGCGTTGCAAAAAAAATATGAAAGCATTTTCTGTGTTGTCGATTTGCATGCCATAACTGTATGGCAGGATCCGGCTGCGCTGCGTGATGCAACGCGAGAGGTCGCCGCAGGCATGATTGCCAGCGGCATTGATCCCAAGGAATGTATCATTTTTAATCAAAGTCAGGTTCCGGGACATGCGGAGCTTGCATGGATTTTCAACTGTGTTGCGCGGATGGGCTGGCTGAACCGCATGACCCAATTCAAGGATAAAGCCGGTAAGAATAAGGAACGGGCCAGTGTTGGCCTTTATGTTTATCCTGATCTGATGGCGGCCGATATTTTGTTATATAAGGCAACCCACGTTCCTGTGGGCGAGGATCAGAAACAACATCTTGAACTGGCCCGTGATATTGCTCAGAAATTCAACAGTGATTATGGCGTGGATTTTTTCCCTATTGTAGAGCCACTAATATTGGGAGAAGCAAAACGAGTCATGTCATTGCGGGACGGAAATGCAAAAATGAGCAAGTCCGATCCGTCAGAAAACAGCCGGATTAATCTGACCGATGACCGGGATACCATTGCTAAAAAAATCAGGAAAGCGCGAACAGATAGCGCATCGATAGCCGGAACAATTGAGGAAATGGCAGACCGCCCCGAAGCGCGAAACCTGATCAATATCTTTGCGGCCCTTAGCGATCAAACGGCAGGTGACATTTGCGCAGCTTATGACGGGCAGGGGTTTGCGGCATTTAAAAATGATCTTGCGGAGTTAAGCGTTTCTG
This sequence comes from Alphaproteobacteria bacterium, assembly GCA_024280095.1. Classification (GTDB taxonomy): domain Bacteria; phylum Pseudomonadota; class Alphaproteobacteria; order Sphingomonadales; family Emcibacteraceae; genus Paremcibacter. The sequence goes on from JAJRQU010000176.1 coordinate 6,747, forward strand.
TTTTGGGGCCAATAACAGAAGAAATGAAGCGGCTTACGGATGAAAAAACCTATATTGATCAAATCCTTAAAAGTGGTTCGGAAAAAGCTCGCGCCCTGTCAGCCCCGATTCTGAAAGATGTTCACAATATCGTAGGATTCTTGCAATCTTGATGCTAAGCTATTATCTTTAAAAATATCACTTGTGGAGAGGGATAACCGATAGGGTGAAAATTATGACCAAAGTAGTAAAATTATTTTTTGTATTGGGTATGGTTGGATTAATGTCAGCCTGTAGTAACACATTCAGGTCTGATGTATCGCGGTTCCACGAACTTCCCAAGCCTCATGGTGAAACGGTTTCGATTGTACCGGCGGATCCGGCAAAGGTGCCGAGCCTTGAATTTGCATCATATGCCAATATTGTGGGATCCTATCTTTCCATGCAGGGCTATGTTCCTGCGGGTGATGGTAAGGCTGATTTGATTGTTGAGCTGGATTATTCAGTTGATGACGGAAAGGTAATGGTCAGGAGCAGCGGTTCTAACTTCTCCTTTGGATATGGCTCTTATTTCTATAATCCTTATTGGTATTCGCCCCATTGGGGTTATGGCTTTTATGGTAACTCATTTTTCGGGGGCTATGGGGGTTATTATGGCTCGGATGTAAGGTCTTATGTTAAATATACGCGTAAGCTCAGCATGGTTATCAGACCAAATAGTGACGGACAGAAAAATTTGTTTGAAGGTACCGTAGAAAGCAAAGGCCGTAGTAAAGACTTGCCGAAACTTATGCCGCATATGGTTCAAGCCCTTTTTACCGATTTTCCCGGAACAAGCGGTTCTACAGACAGAGTGGTCATAGAATTAGACAAAAACTAGTCTGCAAAACTTACATTTCAGGCAAAAGTTAAAGGCGGATGACATGTGGGCTAGACTTAAGCGAATATTCGGTTGGCTGCAGGAAAGAATTACCTGGAAAATAGGCCGAAGAATTCTGGCAGGGCTTACCCTGTTTGTCTTTTTCTATTATTTGATTGGCATGGTCATCGTTGAGAATATTAATGATGACAAAGACTATGCCGCGAACAGCCTTGTCGATACGACCATTGGCAGCCATGCTGTGGCCATGTCGGCGGCCATGATAGACCGGGAGGTAAATCAACATTCCTGGATTTCCAATGACCCCTGGTTTAAACCGGGGGCCCTGCTTGATAATATGGCGCATTACCAAAAGGGCATTATTTCTGCCAATGCCATCTTTGCCATAGAATTAAAAGATCAGCTCAGCCGTACCCGTGGGTCAAGTCAGGTTGATAAGGAACTACAGGATGTGGCAAGCGGTATAAATTATGCGCCCGACAGATGGTATTGGGATCCTTCTGTGTCCATCTTTCTTTTCGTGGCCCCTGCAGAAAAACAATATAACAGTGCGCTTAGAAAATTGAAAAGCTATAATCAAAGGCTGGCCATTGGCGAGGCGGTTTTTGAAAGGCGCACAGACAATCTTCTGTCGACATTGGATAAATTTTCCCTTGATATAGGATCGGCATCGAATGAGATTGCCCAGAAAATTGACAATGGTATTGGGTGTGTTCTTGATACCAAGGCCGATGACTTATTCTACAATATCAAGGGACGAACCTATGCTTATTGGTTATTGTTAAAGGGCCTAAGGCTTGATTTTGAAAAGGTTATTACAGATAAAGATGTGGGCAATAGCTGGAACCAGTTGGCGCAAAGCCTGTCGTCTGCGATTGATCTTGACCCGATGATTGTTTCTAATTGTGATACGGATGGTTTCTTATTTCAGAACCATATTGCGGCCCAGGGATTTTACCTTCTCAGGGCGAGAACCCAGTTAAAAGAGATCACAAATATCCTGCTAAAATAAATTTTTGTTGTCAATTTTCTATTTTGAGTGGCAAGATAACAATAGAAGGTTCGTTAGAAACCTAAATTTACCTAAAATAACAATGAGGTTATGCATGACCGCTCAGGATGAAAAGTGGAAATTTTTGGTGATTGCGGATGATACACCGGAATTTAAAAAAGTTCTTCGGCTGGCCTCTTTGCGTGCTAAAAAAGTCGGCGGGAATATTGTAATGATGCGGATCATTCGCCCCAGTGAATTCCAGCATTGGATGGCCGTTCGGGACATCATGGAAGAAGAGGCCATGCAAGAAGCGCAGGCCATGATGGATAAATTCGCAGAAGAGATAAAGCTAATTTCCGGCCTTGATTGTGAACAAGTGATTTGTAAAGGTGAGCCGGGTGAAGTCATTGCGGAATATATTAAAAAAGATCAGGATATTCATATGCTGGCACTTGGGGCGAATGTGGATGGTGACCCGGGGCCGCTTATTAAAGCATTTCGCGAGGAATTGTTGAATGTTCTGCATATGCCGGTTCTTGTGGTTCCCGGAAATATGACGGAAGCGGAAATCAAGAAATTCGTTTAATTTCGGACAATCTCCTATAATTAAGTAATTTTACCCTTGATTTTAACCGCAACACTTGCCATTTATATTCTACCCTTAAAGCAGTAGGAAGAATATATGTTTATCCAGACCGAAATGACCCCAAACCCCGCCACGTTGAAATTTATTCCGGGGGAAACCGTGATGGCGCAGGGGACGGCTTTTTTTGAAAATAGTGAGGAGGCTGAAAATTCACCCCTCGCGACACGTCTTTTTGTCATTGAGGGGGTGTCGGGCGCATTTTTCGGTTTTGATTTTATCTCGGTTACGCTAAGTGATCAGGATTGGGATGATAAAAAAACAGAAGTGTTAGGGGCCATAATGGCGCATTTCTCGTCAGGCGAGCCTGTGGTTTCCGAGACGTCATCCGCCCTTGCGCCGGAAATGGATGAAAATCCGGAAGATGCGGAAATTATCGCCCAGATCAAAGAACTTCTTGATGCCCGCGTCAGGCCGGCAGTGGCCCGCGACGGTGGGGACATTACTTTCCACGGCTATACGAAGGGAAAGGTTTTGCTTCGGATGCAGGGGGCTTGCGCAGGCTGTCCAAGTTCAACGGCAACCTTGCAATATGGCATTCAAAACCTGCTGAAACACTATATTCCCGAGATCGAGTCTGTTGAGGCTGTCTAGTTCATTTTAATCCCGCAAGTGACCCATTCCCCGCCTTATGGCGCGGTTGAAAGAAAGGGCGAGACAGGAGGGAGCGTAGCGGTGCCTGAGCGTAATCCATGAAACAGGAGCCCCGCGACTTAGCGACCAAGCGGGAGCGCAGCCCCTAGCGGCGCCTGAGCGTAATCCATGAAACTAGGAGCCCCGCGACTTAGCGACCAAGCGGGAGCGCAGCCCCTAGCGGCGCCTGAGCGTAATCCAAAAACAGGAGCCCTCGCGACTTAACGACCAAGCGGGAGTGCAGCCCCTAGCGGCGCTTGAGCGTAATCCAAGAAACAGGAGCCC
>JAJRQU010000177.1 GCA_024280095.1 Alphaproteobacteria bacterium
CTGAGCAAAAGTTATATCTTTATTACGCACGTCGATCCTATTTCGCCCCCATAAATGGTGGAGGCGCCGGGTACCGCCCCCGGGTCCGCAACGTCTATTCCATACATCAGTTTATTGCCGTAGTTGGTTACCCAACATATTATATATAGGGCATTGTGGTTAAGATTTGAATAGCTAAGAAAAAATATTTATATAAAGTGGGGAAATAAGTCATTAATAAAGCAGCAGGATCATATGAAACAATATCTGGATTTAATGCGCCGTGCGCGCGATCATGGCACCGTTAAGGAAGATCGAACCGGCACCGGGACGCTAAGCGTTTTTGGCCATCAGATGCGGTTTGATTTGGCAGAGGGCTTTCCCATGGTGACCACCAAAAAGCTTCATCTGAAATCAATCATCCATGAATTGCTGTGGTTCCTCGCGGGCGATACCAATATCAAATATCTGCAGGATAACGGCGTTAAAATCTGGGATGACTGGGCGGATGAGCATGGTGACCTTGGCCCGGTTTACGGTCATCAATGGCGATCTTGGCCGACGCCTGATGGCGGGACGGTGGATCAGATCAGCAACCTTGTCGAGATGATCAAAACCAATCCCGACAGCCGCAGACTGATTGTCAGTGCGTGGAATGTGGCCGATGTGGATCATATGGCCCTGCCGCCGTGCCACTGCCTGTTTCAATTTTATGTGGCAGACGGAAAATTAAGCTGTCAGCTTTATCAACGCAGCGCGGATATTTTTCTCGGCGTGCCGTTTAATATTGCCTCCTATGCTTTATTGACCCAGATGCTGGCGCAGGTTTGCGGCCTGAAGGTCGGCGACTTCATTCATACATTCGGCGATGCTCATCTTTATCGCAATCATCTGGCGCAGGTGGATGTGCAGCTTGATCGGGAGCCAAAACCTCTGCCGATCATGAAAATAAACCCTGAGGTGACAGATATCTTTGGCTTTGGCTTTGATGATTTTGAATTGGTGGGTTACGAATCTCACCCGCATATTGCCGGAAAGGTGGCGGTGTGATGGTGAGATTAAGCTTGATTGTGGCGGTTGCGGAAAATGGCGTAATTGGCAAGGACAACGACCTGCCGTGGAAAATATCGTCCGACTTGAAATATTTCAAGGAGAAGACCATGGGCAAGCCGATCATCATGGGGCGCAAGACTTTTCAGTCCATTGGCCGGCCCTTGCCCGGACGGGTTAATATTGTCATTACGCGGGACAAGACTTTCGCGCCGGAAGGGGTGATCACCGCCTTTAGCCTCGAGATGGCTCTGGATGTGGGAAAAAACCTTGCATTAGCAAAAGGCATGGACGAGGTGATGGTCATTGGCGGGGCCGAGATATATGCCCTCTGCCTGCCCGATGCCGACCGCCTGTATCTCACCCGCGTCCACGGCGAAATTGACGGCGACACCCATTTCCCCGCCCTAAACCCCGACGACTGGCTCGAAGCCTCCTTTGAAAAATTCAAACGGAGCGAAAAAGACAGCCACGATTACAGTTTGATTGTGCTGGATAGGGTTTAATTTAAAACAAAGCCCCTTTGATCTTCATTGTTGAGGGGCGAGTTCCCTTGTAATCCTTTGCTAAATGATCGTTCACCTCTTAGTCGAAGTGTTTCATAATATTCTTCAGCCAGTACAGTTAATTTAAAATCGATCTCTCCTCCTGTCAGTTCAACAACAGCATTTTTGATATCATTCAGGCCAACATAAAAAAACTCTTTACGGAAATTTACAGCATTAACACGACAATTTTTAAATTTACGATGCAGAGAAGTCTCAAGTGCAGGGGCATCTTCGGCATAAATTATGGCATGCACATCAAACCTAAATGGTACGCTGGCATCCCCTAGTTCCTTAACTCTGTCCATAGGATCGAGCCTTCTCGTCATACCAATTTTATAAACATCATCTCCAAATGAACCAATATTGCTAATAACATATACATAGCCTCGTCGTGTTATTTCTGCCAAACTTTTGGCACGCTTTTCTCGTTGTTCTGCTTCCGCTAATTTCTCTTCAAGTTCAGAAATCTTAATTTTAGCGAGTATCCGCTCTTCATCCGACGCTTTTAAAAGTTCTTCTCGAGCTTTAGAGAGTAAATTTTGATATAGTTTCTCCTCCTTTTCTGCTTCGGATAGGGCCTTCTCGTATTCTCTAATTGCTTTTTGCTCTTCCCGCATTTGCTCTTTAATTAACGTTTGCTCTTCTTTTTCTTCCTTTTTTCTCAACTGGAATTGATATTGGAGAGTGCATTCATCATATTTAAGGATGACATAATCAGAGCTAAATCCGCAATGCCAATCTGCAACACATTTCTCTAAGTTAGCGGCAACTTTCTCAATACGTTCTAATGTTCTATCAAGGTTACTAGGGGTTACTTTATTGATCAAAATGTCACATTCGAGATTGAAGGCTAATATTAATAGTTTAGACTGACCTTCTATAATTTTCTTAATAAATGAATTTGGGGCGTCTCCAGCAGATTTTGACCATAACATTAGATTATTTGGTACAGAAACAGCTTTCTTTTGCTTAATAATGTTTTTTTGTTGTTCACGGATTTTTCTAATTTCAACAGCATAACGCTCGGAAGTCTCAAATAAATACGCGGGTTCTTCGTACAAACCATAGTCTACAAACTCTTCAAGCCTTGAATAAAGGTCAAGTTTACTCATGACCTCTTTTAGGACTAATGATTGAAGCTCATTCTCAGTATGCGCTTGATTTATGGCTGCATTAATTTCAGATAATGCTAATTTTGTCATAGCAAGGCGTTCTTCATGACTATCAGCATTTTTACGTAATTCTTGTAAATCTTTCGTCTCTGTTTGGAGGATAGTCAAATTAGTTTTTACCTGAGTGGTTTCTTTTTCAATGGTATTTAGGGTTTCTTTACTTTTAGCTATCGCCTCTGCAACTGAGTTATATTCAGCTATTGATTTATCGGATTTTCTCTGCACCAAGTATTTTGTTGTTAATATACTTAAAACTATTACTGATGCTGAACCTAATAACCATTCTACATTCATATTTGATCCCCTTTTAAAGAATTTTAATCTGGCAAATATTTTCCCGCATTTTCCGCCGTTTATAGCATCGTTCTTCTAGCGCATCCCTTGAACTTTCTTGATATTCATTAAAAATAAGCTTTTGGTCAGCTTTACGGTCTCGCGTCTGTTGTTTTTGGTATCGTTCTTGTGCTTTAAGTTCGCGTTGATAATCTCGTTCTTGCTGCTTTTTATATCGCTCTTGAGCTTTAAATTGACGCTTACGTTCTCGCTCAGCTTCTTTTGCCGCGCGAGCAATACCTTTTATTGATGCGATTATAAGTTTTTCACCTAAACTTCTTCTGGCCATTCAGTCCATACCTTTTAACTTTAGTTAAATAACCTTTATCAATTGCTCGGGACAGTTTCTATATCTTTAAATATCTGAAAAGAAATTATAATGTATGCTCTAAAGTATGTCGAATTTTTCACTTTTTCTTAAGTCTGAACTGAGCACATATGTTGTATCTTATTGTCCTCATATTAACAGTAAAACGTCATATTATGAAGCTTCAGTCTACAGTGTAAGGTAAAATAAAATTTATTTATTGCCCCACCTGCGGAATCTCAATGTCGGGACTGGGGTTCATAATGATTTTTAAGCTGGTTTTTACAGATTTTTCTGCGGTGGCCTCATCGCTCATAACTTTGCCGCAATTTTTTTGGCGATATTGATATAAATTTCGCTGTGGGGACTACCAGGATCATGAACCACGATGGGGGTGCCATTGTCGGATGTTTCCCGAATGTCCATATGCAGCGGGATTTCGCCCAGAAAATCAATGCCGAGCTTTTCTGCGACCTCCCTTGCGCCGCCGTGACCAAATATATCCGATCTGTTGCCGCAGGACGGGCAGAGAAAATAGCTCATATTTTCAATGATGCCAAAAACCTCCGTATTGGTTTTTTGAAACATATCAAGCCCTTTGCGCGCATCAATCAGGGCGATATCCTGCGGGGTGGAGACCACGATGGCCCCGTCCACATCAATGGTCTGGGCAAGGGTCAATTGCACATCGCCTGTGCCCGGCGGCAGGTCAAGGACAAGCACGTCCAATTCACCGTCCACATCCCATTTGGTATCATTGGTCATTTGCTTGACTGCGCTCATCACCATGGGCCCGCGCCAGATGGTGGCGGTATCCTGCGGCATTAAATAGCCCAGCGACATGGACACCAGACCATATTTTATGATGGGAATGATTTTCTTGTCTTCGCTTTGGATTGGTTTTTCAGTAACCCCTAAAAGCGTCGGGATAGAGGGGCCATAAATATCCACATCAAAAATGCCGGTCTTTAATCCGATCGCTTGCAGGGCGAGGGCTAAATTGACAGCGGTCGTGGATTTGCCAACCCCGCCCTTACCGCTGGCCACCGCGATGACATGTTTTACGCCAGAAATCTTTTTGGCATTTTTTAGGGCCCCGGAACCCTTGACCGGAGATTGCGCGGCCGGAATTTCCTTAGCCGGGCTGCGCTCTGCTGTTAGAACGGAGGCAACCTTGTCAATGCCGGAAACTTTCATGAGCTTTGTATCACAGGCTTTGCGAACCTGTTCCATCATTTCGGCCTCGGCGGGATCAATGTTGAGTGCGAAGCCTACTTCCCTGCCCTTGACCACGAGCCCTTGAACCATGCCCAGAGTGACAATATCATCCCCCGTGTTTGGATGCCGGATGGTTTGTAAAATGTTGAGTATTTGCTCTCGCGTGATTTGTGACATTACGGATCCTGTCTGTCAGGGTTATCGATACGATTGTGACGGATAACTATTGTTCTATATTACGACTTGGAATATATAAGGCCTAAGATTTTTTTTAATAGGGAGAATATGTTTTTTCCTATAACATATCATTATTTAACTTCGAAGGAGTTTTTCTATGTCATGGCAGAATAATAACGGCGGCAAAGACCGGGGGCCTTGGGGCAATGGACCTGGCGGCGGCGGCGCACAACAGCCACCGGATATTGACGAATTAATCCGCAAGGGCCAGGATAAATTCCGCAGTGTATTTGGCGGCGGCAATGGGAAGGGCGGCGGCAAAGGTATGATCTCCCTGATCGGTTTGGCGTTGGTCTTTGGTTATCTTTACGCAGGATTTTATAAAATTCAGCCAGATGAAGCGGGCGTTGTCCTGCGTTTTGGCAAGTATATTGAGACCAAGGGTACCGGGCTGCATTTTCATTTCCCGCCCATAGACAAGGTCTATAAGCCAAAAGTAACCGCCGTTAATAAAATTGATGTTGGTTTTGGCGGCAGCACGAAAGAGCGGCAGATGCTCACCGGCGATGAAAATATCGTTGATGTGAAATATTCCATTCTTTGGCGGATTAAGGATCCGGCGCGTTTCCTGTTCAATCTTGATAAAAGAGAGCAAAGCATTAAATCAATTTCAGAAAGCGCCATGCGCGAAGTGGTGGCCAAGACCGCCATTCAACAGATCATGACATCAGAACGTCTGGGTATTGAGATAGAAGTGCGCGGCATTATGCAGGATGTTCTGAATCATTATGAAGCCGGTATCGAAATCACGCAGATTAAAATGGATACAGTTTCCCCGCCGGCGCAGGTTTCTGAAGCCTTTAACGATGTGCAACGCGCCGAGGCTGACCGTGATAAAACCATCAATGAGGCCAAAAAATATCAGAATAAAATTGTTCCAACGGCCCGTGGTCAGGCGGAAAGAATGTATCAGGAAGCCGAAGCCTATAAAGCCAAAGCAATCACAAAGGCCCAAGGTGAAAGCGCCCGTTTCTTATCTGTTTATGAGCAATATAAGCTCGCCAAAGATGTGACGCGCCAGCGCTTGTATCTGGAAACCATGGAAAGAATCCTTGGCAATACGGATAAAGTAATTTTAGAAGGTAATGGTAACGGGGTTCTGCCTTATCTGCCGCTTCCTGCAATCAAAAAACAGAAATAGGATGAGAAAAGACAATGAATAACTTCAAAACACTGATTGCATTGGTCATTCTCGGCGGCAGTATTATTGTGCTGGGGGCCTCTGTATATACCGTCAAGGAAACGGAACAGGCCTTGGTTCTGCAACTTGGTAAATGGGTGAAGACTGAAAAGAACGCCGGCCTTCATTTCAAAAAGCCTTTTGTACAGGATGTGGTTTATTTTGATAAACGCATCAAGCTGCTTGATACGCCGGAATTGATCGTGATTACCCAAGATCAAAAACGGATTATTGTTGATGCCTTTTCAGAATATCGTATTGAAGACCCGCTGAAGGTGTATCAGGCTGTTCGTGATGTGAGGGGGGCCGAATCACGCTTGTCCACCACCATCAATTCAAATCTTCGCAAGGTTTTTGGCGAGCAGAAATTTAGAACCGCGCTGTCTGGCGAGCGTAAGGAGCTTCGTAAAAAAATTACCGATTCTGTGAAAGACGAAGCCGAGGCGTTTGGTATTGTCGTTGTGGATGTGCGCATTAAACGTACGGATTTGCCCGCTGAAAAC
>JAJRQU010000178.1 GCA_024280095.1 Alphaproteobacteria bacterium
ATCGTCCTTTTTTATTTTTTTCTTTTGATATTGCTTTTCGATCATCCATTCAATGGGCAGACCATGACAATCCCAGCCCGGTACATACGGGGCATCCTTGCCGGACATCTGCTGGGAACGGATAATGACATCCTTCAGGGTTTTATTCATGGCATGGCCAATATGAATATTGCCGTTGGCATAGGGCGGGCCATCATGGAGGATAAATTTGTCCGGATTATCCTGTCCTTTGGCGCGGAGCTGGCCGTAAATATCCATTTTTTCCCATTTCGCAAGCCAGTCCGGCTCTCGGGCCGGCAGGTTGCCTTTCATGGGGAAATCCGTCTTGGGCAGGAATAATGTCGATTTATAATCTATTGTCATTTTGAATCTTATAAATTAAGTGCGAAAAACTGCTACTTTGTAGCAATTACAGACCTCTATTGTCGAGCATTTTGTATATAAATAAACCTAAAGAAATCCTTGTGCGCGGGGGATGGGGACCACCGCCCGTTGGTTTTGCGGATCGCTCAGTATTTTTTTCGCGGCCTCGCAGTCTTTTGTAATCTGTTCCCTCAGACTATCCAAGCCATCAAATTTGTGCTCAGGCCGGATATAATCGACAAATTCCACCTTTATGGATTGTCCGTAAATATCAAAATCAAAATCAAAAATATGAGCCTCTAACATCAGATCATCCTTACCAAAAGTAGGTCTGTTCCCCATATTTGCCACCCCGTGCCATACGCCCTTGGCCTTTTCTGAATCCGGCCCTGAATCCGGCCCTGAATCCGGCCCTGAACCCGGCGAATCAATGATCACCCGCACCGCATAGACCCCGCGTTTTGGTTTGATATAGCCCGCCATGGACAAATTGGCCGTCGGGAAATTAATGGTTCTGCCCCGCTGGTCACCGCGCAGCACATGGCCTTCCACATGCCACCAATGACCTAGCTGATCCGCGCCGGTCCGCACGTCACCGGCGCGAAGGCTATCGCGAATATTGGTGGAGGAGTAGATATGATCGCCTTCCATAATTTTTTCAACAATTGTCACGTCAAAGTCTTGTTCAAGGCTCATATCTTGCAGTGTTTGAGCATTTCCGCCCCGGCCCGCGCCAAAGTGGTAATCATAGCCCGCAAAGATATGTTGAATGCCCAAATTCTTAAGTAAAATTTCTGTGACAAAATCCTGCGCCGGCATTTGCGCCAAATCTTTACCAAATGGCAAAACAAACAGTCTGTCCACGCCGAAATCTTCCAGTAAATGAGCCTTGGTTCTGAAGGATGTCAAACGAAAGTCTTCTTGAGAGGGATTAAAAAAATGACGGGGATGAGGTTCAACCACCAAAACCGATAGGCTCACGTTCATTTCACGGGCGACTTTCCATGCACGCCCGATTACAGTTTGATGCCCCTTATGGAAACCATCAAAATTGCCCAGCACGATAACGCCGCCCTTTACGTCATCAGAAAGCCCTTCATGATGTCTGAATATTTTCATTCTACTTATACATTCTTATTTTATTCGCCATACTCTCATAACAGGGACAGGCCCCTCAGTCTGGAACCTTAAGCAGGGCTTCCCCCGTAAGCACGCTCACATCACCGACTTTACATTCGCAGTTAAGCGTCACAAATTTTCTTTTTTCATTCAGGCCAATGATGCTCACTGTTGTTTCAACAGTATCACCAATTTTGACCGGTGCCTTGAACTTTAAACTTTGTGATAAATAAATACTACCCGCGCCGGGGAACTTCGTACCAAATATGGCCGAAATATAGCCCGCAGAAATCATCCCATGGGCTATTCTCTCGCCAAAAACAGAGGCTTTGGCATAATCTTCGTCCAAATGTATCGGGTTTACATCGCCGGTCACCTCGGCAAATTTTAGAATATCTTCATCAGTTACAATATTGACGCTACTATATAATTGGCCCACGGAAAGCTCATCAAAGCAGGCTGTACTTACGTCTGACATATATTACCCTTTTCTTCGCCCCAAACATTTAAGCTTCTGTGCCTAATACCCTTGAAACAATAAAGCAAATAAAAAAAATATTCGCTATTTCATATTAACCCTTTTTTTAAGGAATTACGTTAGCTTATTTAAATACGCACAAGGAATAGAGAATATTTCCTTGGCTGGAATCAAAGTTATTAATATGTGAACGGAAAATTATGGCTGTAGACAAAACAATGCCCATCCTTATCGTGGATGATTATAAAACAATGTTGCGAATTATTCGCAATCTTTTGAAACAGTTGGGCTTCAATAATGTTGATGAAGCCAGCGACGGATCAGAGGCCCTCAATAAAATGCGCGGCAAGGGGTATGGAATCATCATCTCAGACTGGAATATGGAACCCATGACAGGGTACGAACTGTTGAAAGAAGTCCGTTCAGATGACATCCTCAAAAAAACACCCTTCATCATGGTCACCGCAGAATCTAAAACCGAAAATGTGATTGCTGCCAAGAAAGCTGGCGTGAATAATTATATCGTTAAACCTTTTAATGCGGCGACCCTTAAACAAAAATTATCCGCCGTACTTGGAGAATTCTAATGGCATCAGGTCTCTTGCCAGAGCATATCGGGCCTTTAGTGGACAGATTGCGCGCGGGCGACCATCAGTCCGTATCACTGCCGGACGTGGCGGCGCTGACTGAAGTATTAATGCGATCCCTTGAAAGTTATTTCAAGTCTATTGATCTGACCATATATGCGGAATGTCAGTCATTGGCAGACTATATTGATGATGCACGAATAGAAATTTCGTCACTATCACCAGAAAATAGCGATACAGTGGGTATCCCGCGCGCGGGGTTGGAGCTCGAAGCTATTGTCTAGCAAACCGAGAGCGCGACCAATACTATTATGGAATCAGCCGAACAAATCATGGAAGCTGACCCGAGCGATCTGGAGGCCTATACCACGACCGTCAATGATTCTGTGATGCAAATATTTGAGGCCTGTTCCTTTCAGGATATAACCGGCCAAAGAATAAGTAAAGTCGTTAGCACATTGCAACATGTGGAAGATCGCGTCTCTAAATTGATAAATATTCTGGGCGTTGCGGACAAGCCGCAAGAAAATCCGAACGTTAACAAAGAAGAGATTGATGAAGATGCCGCGTTGCTGAACGGGCCAGCTTTGGAGGGTGAAGGGATTGATCAAAGTGAAATTGATGACCTCTTAAATGGCACCGCAGAAGTCGACGCGGGCGCAGAACCAGAGGTTGAAATCGAAACCGTTGAAATTGATGATACGAACGATATTAAGCCAGACCCGGCGGCGGCACCTGAAGCTCAAGAACCAACAGCCGCAGCAGACGAAATAGCCAGCGCAGATGATATTGACTTTATGTTTGATGGGCAAGCGGCCGAGACACCAGAAGTTGAAACAAAGCCTGAACCAGAAGTTAAAGCAGAAGTTGAACCAAAAGCTGAGCAGCCCGCAGCTGAGGTTGTTGAGGCGGTGCCAGAAGCTAAGGCCGCACCAGCCGCACCGGCTGTCAAAAAAGACACGGCGCCGGTTAAAGATGAACCAAATCTGATCGAACAGGCCAAGTTAAAAAAAGAACAGGCTATCGCCGAGAAAAAGGCGAAAATGACACCGCCGAAACCAATAGCCTATGAAGAAGACTCCAAAGCCGGACTAAGCCCGAAACTGTCGGAAAATACCACTCAATCAGATATTGATGCATTATTCTCTTAAGAAGTTCAATCAATATATAACCATTAAGCCACTGAACTTTAATCGGTCAGTGGCTTAATTTTTTCTGCAAACCCGGACTTTCTACAAATCCAGGCGCGTATCGCTGCTCAGGCGCGGTTCCCCGAACAAGAACCCCTGACCATAATCCATGCCATAGTCCAATACATCAATGATGGTCTGATCGCTTTCAATCTTCTCGATGATCAAGTCAAGGTCATAACGGCTGAAGGCTTCCTTTAAGTCATCAGGATGTATATCGGCCTCCTGATCAAGAACCAGTGAAGCCCCAATCTTGACATAACGGAAATATCGGGAGGAAAGGTCGGCCAGATCCATATTAAGGTCAATGATCTGATCCATTGAGAAACGAAACCCCCGCCGGCCCAAGGTGGCCAGACTACGCCCAACTGATGGCGATTGACGCATGACATCTTTTTGTGAGAATTCAAAAACCAACCGGTCTGATAGCTCATTATTTTCCAACATAAAGTCGATAAACTGCGGGAAAAATTCCTTGTCATTTAAAGATACCGAAGAAATATTACAGAAAAACCGAAGGTCTGGCCGCCGAGGGCCAAGCCTGCGAATGACCTGAATACATCTGAAGAGTAATAAGTTATCCAATGTGCCGACCAATCCGCTATCCTCAGCCAATTTCAGATATTGCGATGGAAAAATAACATTATCGGCATCATCCCGCACCCGGCTGTAAGATTCATAATGCACAACCCGCCGGGAAGGCAGCGCCACAATCGGCTGAAGATAAAGGTCTACTCTGTTTCCCTCCAACGCGTGATGCATGATATTCAGCACCTCACCATCGCTGCGGTCAATCTTTTTCAAATCCGCCTGTAATTTTTTATCGCGGGAACCCAGGGGTTTTTTCGATTTTTTATCCCCTTCGGTTCTCTTCTCCAGCGACTGTCCAGATTTTTCTATGACCTGATTTAGCAACGTCTGCAAGACATGCATTTCAGAAATTATTTCTGTATTCTGCCTATTGTCGACTTTGTAGATTTTTTCGCGAAGCGTCACCAATTCAGCTTTATTTTCTTCCAGCTTATCAAGGCTTACCTGATAGTCTTGATGCAGGGCCAGCAACCGATTTACTGTGTCTTCTTTACCAAAGCGCCAAATATACATTGTATGAAACTGCACCCCGATAAAGAATAATATCGCCCCAATTATCTGGGAGGACGTTTTGTCAACCGATTCAAATTGAAGAGGGAGCGCAAAAGCCACTAAAACAGCTATGAGTGCATAGGTCGCAGCAATTAATATATGTGTAAGTAACGTCATAAACTACCCCGCGTTTCCCATCCTAAAGTTCATAGCAAATTCCCTCTCTGACCAAAGAATGAGACATCGTTCTTTCGCAGAAATAACTACGATAGTGTAGTATAAAAAAACACACAAGCCCTCTGGCTGAATATAATAATAAAAAACAGGACGAAAATCCTTTCGCCCTGTTTTTATATCAATAGCAAACAGCTTTATTTTAGGCCGCAAGATAACTATCTCAGCGATTAACCAAGAAATTCCTTGATCTGCTTCAAACGCTCTTTTTCCTTACTCAAATAAGTGATCCACTTTTTGGCTTGCCGACGACTTCTTTTGTCTTTAGTCGCCATTTCAAAGGCTTTTTTGGCTTCATTAAGCTTAGCCAAATTGAAAAAGCACATACCTCTATATATCGCAACGGAATCGGGACGTTTTAATCCGCCCTTTTTGAGCGCCAGACCAAAATATTTTGCACCATTTTTATAATCGTCAAGCTGCATATAAACCTGGCCTAGCTTTTTATAAAGCTCCCCATCGTCCGACAGCTCTGCAGCAACACGTAATGGCTCTAATGATTGGCGCATATCCTGTGCATTAATCCGGGCCTGAGCAAGATTTTCATAGTTTTTCTTGTTCTTTTCTATTAAACCGGACTTGAGCCCTTTTTCAATTACAACAGAGGCCCAATAGGGGGCTTCGTGATACATATAAAGTTGTGACATATTGACAAGTTCACTACTCTTTTCAAGATAACCTTGGCGATAAGCCGTTTCATAGGTTACCAACTGCTTTTTTTCAAATTTCAACTGGGCTTTTTCCGTCTTGGCATCAGAACCCATCTCGCCATACATGCCTGCAAGCTGCAACCAATATTCCTTCTTCGGCCATGTGTTGACCAATAATTCCAGAATATCGACGACCTTCTGATTTTCTTTCATCTCAAAATACATCACCCGAAGCAACAGATACCAATTCTCTTTTGGTTGCTTCCCTGATGCTTTATACAGATCAATCGCTTGCAGGATTAACGGTATACCTTTATTGAAATGATCCGCAGAGGCTGCTGGAGAAATACCTTCAACCGTACCAAGAGAATAATAAGCCTGTGCCAACAATATCAACGGCTGGGCTGTCGGCGCGGGCTGAAATTCAAGCCAGCGCAACATCATCCTGATGGAATTATTATAATCCTCTTTGATGAAATAGAGCTGAGCCATGGTATAAACCGTGGTATCCTCCATGGCAGCAGGTAAATTTTCCTGGCGCAGCACATTTTCATAAGCTTTTAAAGCCTCCCCGTATTTTTCCTGACTATAGTATAGAAAACCCTTGAAATTATAATATTGGGCCCGCTCATAACTGTTCAGCTTTTCAAGTTTCTGGCCAAGCCCATCTTCAAGAACCTGCAAGGCGCAAGGATAGTCATTAAGATCGGCACATTCCTGCGCTTTACCAAGAACCTTGTAGATTTTCTCACTCAGGGCCGGAGTCCTGCGCGTTTTTCTATCTTCGAATTTGCGG
>JAJRQU010000179.1 GCA_024280095.1 Alphaproteobacteria bacterium
ATCATGTTGACGATAATAATTATCCTCAATTCTCAAAGGCCAAGCTTCGTTCAATTCTTGATCAACATTTATGATGACACCAATAATATGAGTGCCGTTACGGTCTCTATGAACTTTCAACGCGGTGCCATTATGATAAACTCGGATACCATAAACAAATGTAGGATCAAGCTTAAGGCCGCTCCATATTTCAAGCACTGGCTTTAAACAATTCTGAATTTCTTTCTGGATAGAATCAGGCAATTGAATCAAGCTGCTTTTAGTGACATTTGGTTCTTCATTTTTAATGAACCTCTCTGCTACGGTTTCTTTTACCTGATGTTTAAAATTTTCCCGATAAAAATTCACTATTCTTTTAAACAGAGGCTTGGGAAGTGTATCTTTCTCAAATCCAATTTTTGTATAATTTGGTACATTTTCCTTTTCTAACCGTTTGAATACAGGTAAGCCGTTGTGCGTGCGGAAATATTTTTTTATGACAGTTTTACTGCCTTTTTTAACGAGACCCTCATGATATATACAATGATCATTCACCGTCCCGTCCTTATGCAGATTATTCCAAATTACGGCGCGCCCCATTTTCGGTGAAATAGATCGGTTAATCTTCGGAAAGCTGATTTCACCGCCATCCTCAACATCATTCAAATATATCAGAAAACTATAACTCCGTTGCCCTCCATCATTTTTCTTAAGTTCATTTTCTTTTAAAAAGTCCGTCTGATCTTTGCACTCTTGCCCTGCGATGTAATGTTGGGCTTGCAGGCTGTCCGAATGGGTCGCAGAAAGGCCCAATATAGAGGAAATCCGCCGATCCAAATCCCGAACGGCATCATTACCAACCAACCCCAGGTCACAAGATTTTCTTTTGTTATTAATGTCTCCAGATTCATCATTTGTCATCAAAATTGATGGCTTTAAAGCCGTTTCTATATTAGCAATCAATGCCTCACATTCCGTTTTATTGAGAAAATCATCAAGTATATACAGCTCGACCTCAACATGATCCAATCGTTTAGCATTTGGTATGAATGGGGGAGATATTTGCTTGTTTTTTTTAATTTTTGGCCGCTTTAACGGATTAATAATCTGATCCACGGGAATGATCGGCTCAAAATTTAAAGCGTCCTTGATCAGGTCATACTCAAACCCCTCATCAACCATGATTTTGAACATGCCGTTTTTATCGCAGCCCGCCTTAACATTGGTGCGAACCCATTTTTTCCAATGGTCATTAAGTTTCTTTTTTGTAAGAAATTTTTCCAAATTCTGCCTATGCAAATCCTGTGTCATAGTCGTATCGCAATCCCAAGTGACGTTTAATGCTGAAATATTTAAACAGAAGAATATTACATTAATAGCTGAAAAATCTATAGTGAATAACTGAATATTGATTATATAGGTCTGAAGTAGTAGCCTAGAACAAAAATTAACATACGGGTAAAAACCATAAATGCTTTTCAAAAATCTCTGGCATTTAAGGGTTAGGGGGCGTTACAAATATTAGATTTATTCACCAGTTATTTATTTATTTTAAAAATAGGTTTCTTTCTGACGGCCCTGTTCATTTTGATCAGCAATATTGATGACGCCTTTGTTGATCTCTATTACATCTTATATAAAATCAGACGAAAACTCTTTATCACCCCTAAATACCGCGCCTTTCAACGTGAGGATATTTTATCAAAAAAGAGCAGTTTTTCGCGATCATGATCCCTGCGTGGCAGGAAAGCGCCGTCATTCAAGCCATGTTGACCAATTTATTTGCCAGCTATAATTATAAGAATTACCATGTCTTTGTTGGCTGTTACCCGAACGATCCGGATAGTATTTCAAAAATTGACGCCTTACGACCCCGCCACAAAAATCTTCATATTTCCATATTAAAATCCGATGGCCCCACATGCAAGGCAGACTGCCGGAATCAGATTTATAACGATATTCGCGCCTTTGAAAATAAACAGGACTTTGAATTTTGCGGCTATATTCTACATGATGCGGAAGATATTGTTCACCCGCTCGAATTAAAGCTCTATAATCATTTGATACCGCGCAAAGATATGGTGCAAATTCCCGTAATCCCTTTGGAGCGGCCATGGTATGACCTGACCGGCGGGCATTATCAGGATGAATTTGCCGAAAATCACATCAAAGAAATGGTGGTTCGGGAAAGCCTGACCGGCCATGTTCCCTCCGCCGGGGTTGGCACCGCGCTCAGCCGGCGGGCAATGAAGGCCGTCAGTAAGAACCATAGCGTACCGCCCTTTGATACCGGCAATCTTACCGAAGATTACGATCTGGCGCTCAGGCTTAAACAGCACGGACTAAAACTGATCTTTGCCCGATTTAAAACCGGCCCAAATGATATTATCGCGACCCGGGAATTCTTCCCAAATACCCTAAAGGCCGTTGTTAGGCAAAAAAGCCGCTGGTTAATGGGCATTGCCTTTCAGGGGTGGCGCAATCAACGCTGGCACGGGCCGCTCGCCTTAAAATATGCCCTGTTTCGCGATCGAAAAGGTATCATCACTGCCCAGCTATCCGCAGCGGCTTATTTTATCCTGCTTAACATCCTGCTTGTCTGGCTTATCGAATGGCTCATGCCGGATGGCTATCGTTATCCCCCCCTGCTCCGGCGCGGCGAGCCATTGGAATATCTGCTATGGGCAAATCTGTTATTTCTGATCAACCGGGCCTTGCACAGATTTTATTTCACCTATCAAATTTATGGTTGGCGATCAGCGGGCCTGTCATTCCCTCGGCAGCTCTGGGGGAATATACTGAATTTTTTAGCCTCCTTAAGGGCCATATCCCTTTACAGCAGACATATCCTATTCGAAACGCCCCTTCTATGGGATAAAACGGATCATGTATTTCCTGAAATGGATCAATTATTGCCCTACCAAAGGAAAATAGGCGAAATTCTCATAGAATCTGAGATTCTGTCCGTGAGCACCCTTCAAAATGCCCTCGCTGATCAGATAGAGACTAACGAAAAACTGGGTCAGATTCTCATTAAAAAGGGTCATATCACCGATCAACAATTATCATTCACCCTAAAGCAGCAGGCGGCGCTGAATGAGTCCAAGGCTTAAATTTTTCATATTATTCGTCATGAGTTTCAGCGGATTTTCTGCGGCCATTCTGTTTTTTATGGCTACCGACTACGCAAGAACAGAAAAAGCCTATTTTAAACAATATCCCTATATGGAAATGGCCGCCCGGCATAATAAGGATAATGTTGCACCAAAAACTATACCCGAAACACCCCCGCGCACAGAAACCATACAGCCGGAAATACAAACATTCCTGACACCGCCTCAGTCCATGCCCGTTTCAAAATCCGAAGACACAACGCCCCCGGAAATGGTCAATCTCATAAAAACCGCCTTAAATATCCCGCCGGACGAACCCAAAAAAGAAAAAATCCCTCTCGTTGCAGATAGCCCCTCCGCACCCAAAAATACCCCGCCCCATAAAGCCAAAAATCCCGCCCCATGGCGCCATGATGCCAATCAAGGATATGATGCTTATCGCAGGGGCGATCATTCAACGGCCATAAGGCATTTTGAACAGGCTTTAAAATTTACCCATGATGATAAGTTGCTGCGCCTGCAGCTCGCCTATGCCTATAAAATTTCTGGTCAGAACGACAAGGCAGCGGAGAATTTTAAAAAAGTCATTGATCATTATGACGGCAGCAACTTCCCCATAAAAAGGGAAATTGAACAATTGGAAAATCGCTTTAACATCACCTCATATGCCATTTATCGGGATGAATCTTCTAACCACCGTCAATTATCCGGCCCTGATTTGACCCAGTCTCAGGCGGGGGTGGAGGTCAGCTATCAGCCGGAAAAAATTGGCTTTAATAATGGCAGAAAATTCCAGATTTATGGCCGGCTGATGTCCGGAATGACGCCGGGGAAATTTGAACCAGATCCAGATAGCTTTCAAGCCGGATTGGGCCTGCGCCTCAAACCTTTACCGGATCATAATCTAGTACTTTCGGCAGAACGTTTGATCAAAATTGGCAATTTCGCCCGTAATGACTGGATGCTGCGGGCCGGATATTCGCGAGATCACGGCACAGATTACCGCGAAGATAAAAACAATTGGTGGGGCTACAGCCTGTATCTGGACGCCGCCATTATTACGCCATCCAATCCGGATATTTTTCTGACCGCACAGGCCATAGGCGGCTATAATATGGCCCTGTCCCCCGGGTTGGTGCTTCAGCCCCGCATGACCGGATTAATCACCTGGCAAAAGGACAGTTTTGAGCAAGCAAACCTGATTGAGGCTGGCCCGGGGCTGAATATGAGATATTATTTCAACGACACCAAATATGAGGCCTATCGGTCCCATATTGACCTGACCATCGAATATCGGCTAAAAATATCCGGCAACAGCATCGGCGGTTCTGGCCCGGTGGTAAGCCTGATGATATATTTCTAGAGTTGTCCCTCTATTTCAAACTTTTTGAGACGATTTCATAGACATTTTCAGACAGGTTTGGCAGATCCATGATTTCCTGCAGGGTCTGTTTCATCAATATTTGGCGCGCGGCATCATAATGTTTCCACCGACCAAGGGGCTGCACAAGGCGGCTGGCGATTTGCGGGTTTACAGGATCGAGTTTTTTAATCATATCGCCCAGAAATTGATAGCCTCTTCCGGATTTATCATGAAAACAGGTTAAATTCATACCGCAAAAAGGCCCGACAACGGCCCGAACCCGGTTAGGGGTCGCCATATCAAAGCCCGCATGCAGAATTAAGGCCTGCACATGATCCAGCGTTTCCGGCTTGGCAACCGCCGCCTGAATTGAAAACCATTTATCGAGTACAAGATCTTCATGGTTCCATTTATGGTAAAATTTCGCAAGCGCTTGTTCCCGTTCTGGAAAAACACTATTCACCACACAGGAAAGCGCCGAAATTTCATCGGTCATATTATCGGCGGACGTCAATTGATCCCAGCATATTTCAAGTATCTCGCGCTCCTGCAATGTCATAAGGTAAGACAGGCTAAGGTTTTTCAAACGCCGGCTTGCAACTTCTGTTGGCGTATATTCATAAGGCCGCTCCGTCTTGCAGGATTGATAGATCGTCATAAATTCCGCGCGGTGCGCTGCCGCCAAGGCCCGGCGGACAAATTCCCGGGCCTGATGAATGGCATCCACATCAATGGGCGAAGTATATTGCCCAAGAACCGCTTCGGTCGGCAGACTTAAGACTTCCGCAACAAACGCGCGGTCAAGGCTTGCGTCCTTGAGTGTTTTGCCAATGGCCCTGCTGAAGGCCTCATCAAGGGCAAGCGGCCGTCCCGCCTGAATATCATCGACCAAGGCCATGATCATATGCGTTGCGGCTTCCTGTCCTGCCTCCCAGCGATTAAAACTGTCGCTGTCATGGGCGAGCCGAAACAGGAGATCCTGCTGGGCAGAATTGCTCTTGATTTTTACAGGGGCTGAAAAACCGCGCAAAACAGATGGGACAGGCTTGGCAGAAATCCCAATGAAAGTAAAGGATTGTGTGTCTTTCTTAAGGTTCAGCATTCTGGTGCCGCCTTGATCTTTCGGGGCATTTTCCCCGGCAAGCTGCAGGGACAGATCTTTTCCATCCGGCTCGATCAAACCCACGGCGATGGGAATATGCATTGGCTTCTTATCTGTTTGACCTGCGGTATCAGGAATAGTCTGGCTGAATTCCAAAGTGAATGTCTGCGCCGCCTCATCATAGCTATGAGACATATTTATCTGCGGCGTTCCAGCCTGAGAATACCACAGACGGAATTGACCAAGATCAACGCCCGAGGCATCTTCCATGGCGGCAATAAAGTCATCACAGGTTACCGCCTGCCCGTCATGACGTTCAAAATACAGGTCCATGCCCTTACGGTAATTCTGTGGCCCAAGAAGGCTATGGATCATCCGGATAACTTCTGCGCCTTTTTCATATATCGTCACCGTATAGAAATTATTGATCTCAATATAGCTCTCAGGGCGCACAGAATGGGCCATGGGGCCACTATCCTCGGCGAATTGATGTTGGCGCAGGATACGAACGTCTTCGATACGCTTGACCGCCCGTGAGCCCATATCAGCGGAAAATTCCTGATCCCGAAATACCGTCAGGCCTTCTTTCAGGGAAAGCTGGAACCAATCCCGGCAGGTGACGCGGTTTCCAGTCCAGTTATGGAAATATTCATGGGCCACCACAGCCTCCACGGCACAAAAGTCCGCATCTGTAGCCGTCTCTGCCTTCGCCAGAACACATTTTGTATTAAAGATATTCAGGCTCTTATTTTCCATGGCGCCCATATTGAAATGACTGACCGCCACAATATTAAATATCTCAAGGTCATACTCCAGGCCATAGATGTCTTCATCCCAGGTCATTGATTTTTTAAGGCTCTCCATCGCATGCTGGCATTTATCCAGATCAGCGGCTTCAACAAAAATGCGCAAGGTGACCGGCTTGCCGGATGATGTTGTAAAATGATCCTCAAGATAAGTCAGATCGCCGGCCACCAGCGCAAATAAATAGCTGGGTTTTGGGAAGGGGTCATCCCATAAAGCAAAATGGCGGCCCTCTGACAAATCCCCCTC
>JAJRQU010000180.1 GCA_024280095.1 Alphaproteobacteria bacterium
AAACCATTGGTAAAATTAAATTTATTGGGCGTATTCTGGATGGGATTCAGGCGAAAGACCTGCGCGGTATTGCTGATGAGGCTAAGCAGAAAATAGGCACAGGGGTTATTGCCCTGCTTACGGTGAATGATGGCAAGGCCGGAATTCTGACGGCTGTTACCGATGATTTGAAGGACAGTATCAGCGCCGTTGATCTGGTGCGGGCCGGAAGCATTGCCGTTGGCGGCAAGGGCGGCGGCGGTCGCCCTGATATGGCGCAGGCCGGGGGCCCGGATGGGGCGAAGGCTGAGCAAGCCATTAAAGCAATTGAAGAAATTTTGGAGAAATTATAATTATAGGGCGCGATCCTATGGCTAAAATTCAGAAGACAAGACGCCGGAAAATATTTGAAGTTATCGAAATGGGCCTAAGCGGCAGCCGTGCGGCAAGTCTGTTTGATGGTTTTATGGTTGGCTTGATCATTCTGAATGTGGCGGCGGTGTCCTTGGAAACAGTGCCTGAAATATCGGATCACTACCACCATCTGTTGACTGCTTTTGAAATTTTTTCCGTGATTATCTTTTCTATTGAATATTTTTTCCGTATTTGGGTTTGCGTTGAATATCGTAGCAATTCGTATAAAAAAGGCAATATGGGGTTTCGCCTTCACTTTATGGCATCGCCATTGATGCTGATTGATTTTCTGGCTATTGCGCCGTCAATCTTGTACGCGCTGGGCATTGATCTGCGGTTATTGCGGATTTTCAGGTTATTGCGGCTTTTTAAATTGATGCGCTATTCACCGGCTCTTGCTTCATTGGGCAGCGTTTTATATTCCGAGCGCCGTGCCTTGCTGGCGACATTGATCATTATGTTGGGCCTGTCGTCATTTGCCGCAGCCATAATGTATTATCTGGAACGTCATATTCAGCCCGAAGCCTTTGGCACTATTCCCGACGCTTTATGGTGGGCGTTGGCCACATTGACCACGGTCGGTTATGGGGATATTGTCCCGATCACTTGGGCGGGGCGCATATTTGGCGGTGTTGTAATGATTTTTGGTGTTTGCATGTATGCCTTGCCCATAGGCATTATTGCATCGGGCTTTGCCAATGAAATCCATCAACGGGATTTTGTCATTCGCTGGGGGCTGGTGGCCAATGTGCCGCTGTTTAACGGGCTGGATGCCAATCTTATTCGAGTCATCGCCAAGTATCTGCGTTCCCGTGTCGAGGAAAAGAACAGCCTTATTGCCGTGAAAGGGCATCAGGCCGACAAAATGTATCTGATTGTGTCCGGTGAAGTGGCGCGAAAGGATGGGGCTGGAAAAATAATCTTGAAAGAAGGTGGATTTTTCGGGGCAAAGTCGCTTATGGAAAAATCACATTATTCTGCCAGTTATATGGCTGTATCAAAATGCCATTTTTTTGTTCTGGATGCCCGGGAGTTTCATCATCTTCTGGATGAGAATCCAGCATTGAGGGAGCGTATAGAACAGGCCTATAGCAATATACCGCACACAGATTACGGGCAGGCCTGTGATCCAGAGGATTTTCTATCCGAATAGACGTAAAAAATCCCGCGCCTTGGTTAAAAGGCGCGGGATAGTTAAATTCAGGGCGAAAGAATTACGCCATGGCTTTTTGTAAATTTTCGTCAATTTTGTCAAAGAATTTTTTCGATGTTAACCAGGCCTGATCAGGGCCAACAAGAAGGGCCAGATCCTTGGTCATATAGCCTTGTTCAACGGTTTCAACACAAACACGCTCAAGGGTCGCGGCGAAATCTTTCAAGGCGTCATTATTGTCTAATTTCGCACGGTGGGCCAAGCCACCTGTCCATGCAAAGATAGAAGCGATAGGGTTAGTCGAGGTTTCTTTGCCTTGCTGATGCATGCGGTAATGGCGGGTTACTGTACCATGGGCGGCTTCTGCTTCGACGACGGCGCCGTCCGGTGTCATAAGCGCAGATGTCATCAGGCCAAGGGAGCCAAAGCCTTGGGCCACGGTGTCGGATTGAACGTCACCATCATAATTTTTACAGGCCCAAACGAATTTTCCGCTCCATTTCATGGCGCAGGCGACCATATCGTCAATGAGGCGATGTTCATATGTGATGCCCGCATCCGCAAATTTTGTGGCAAATTCACTGTTGAAAACTTCTTCAAACAGATCTTTAAATCGGCCATCATAGGCTTTCAGGATCGTATTCTTTGTACTTAAATAAACCGGCCAGCCACGTTTTAAGCCGAAATTCATACAGGCCCTTGCAAAATCACGGATACTTTCGTCAAGATTATACATGGCCATGGCAACGCCTGCGGCCGGGAAATCAAAGACTTCGCGTTCTATGGGTTCGCCGCCGTCAGCAGGGACAAACTTTATGGTCAATTTTCCGGCCCCTGGAACCAGAAAATCGGTGGCGCGATATTGATCACCAAAAGCATGGCGGCCAATAACGATCGGATCGGTCCAGCCGGGCACCAGACGGGGTACGTTGGAACAGATTATAGGCTCACGAAATACCGTTCCGCCCAGAATGTTGCGGATGGTGCCATTGGGCGAACGCCACATTTTTTTAAGGCCAAATTCCTCAACCCGTTCTTCGTCCGGTGTGATGGTCGCACATTTTACGCCAACGCCGTATTTAATGATGGCATTCGCGGCATCAATGGTAATCTGGTCATCTGTTTCGTCACGCTTTTCGATACCAAGGTCGTAATATTTCAGATCGATATCCAGATAAGGATGAATTAATTTATCTTTGATCCATGCCCAGATGATACGGGTCATTTCATCGCCGTCAAGCTCGACAACAGGATTTTCTACTTTGATTTTAGCCATAATATGCCTTTATTAAATAACGGCACGAAATTCTTGTGCCTGAGGTTAGAGGGTATTTGTTAAGAGAAGAAATTATTGAGAATATACTTCATAAATATTTTGGCAAAACTAGCACTGCTTAGCCATAAAGTGAAGAGCAGAAACAAAAGAATCTGCCTAAATCAGGGTATTCTTTGTTTCCTGATCAATTTCTGGCAATGTTTTTAGCAAAGGAACAACATCTTCTACGGTATCAACCACATAAAATAGATCACGGGTTTTGGAGCTGGTGAATTCTTCATGGATGAATTTATCAATGAGAGTCAAAAATGGCTGCCAGTAATTATCAACATTGACAATTATAATGGGTTTATTGTGCAATTGTAATTGTTTCCATGTAATGACCTCGATGGTTTCATCCAGAGTTCCAATGCTGCCCGGAAGGGCTATGAAGGCATCAGAATGATCAAACATCATGCGTTTGCGCTCATGCATGTTATCGACAACGTAGAAATCCGTTGCCTCCTTCAGGCCAACTTCTTCTTCGTCAAGATGTTTTGGGATGATACCGGTAACCTGCCCGCCCCCGCGCATAACCGCGTTGGCAATGACGCCCATTAACCCCACATTTCCCCCGCCATATACCAAGCGGATTTTTTCCCGGGCCAGAATGTCGCCAAAATTCGCCGCGATATTTTTAAAATGATTATTTCGGCCAAACCGCGAGCCACAA
This sequence comes from Alphaproteobacteria bacterium, assembly GCA_024280095.1. Classification (GTDB taxonomy): domain Bacteria; phylum Pseudomonadota; class Alphaproteobacteria; order Sphingomonadales; family Emcibacteraceae; genus Paremcibacter. Next base: position 3,535 of record JAJRQU010000180.1, read on the forward strand.
TACACGCAAATAGAATTAATATGGGCCATTTAATATTTGAATCCTTTTAAACTTATATTGAATTTGAGTAGATATTGTTTCTTTTTTATGGTCATAGTTTTGACAATTTTTAATTTTATTCATTCACTATTCTACAACAAGTATGTTAAAGAAAAAGTTATAGAAAGGCTGAGTCTTAAAATACTACTGACATCGCCTCTCTTATGCAGTATATAGTTTTCGCGCTTTTATAAAAATGATTTGGTAAGTAGTTGATAGAGCATCATTCAGAAAATTCGCAGAAAAGAGAAAAAATGGCGTCGGGCTGGGCCATAAGAGGCAGCGTTAGCCTGCTGGCATTGGTCGCCGTATGTGCTGTCGTTTGGATATTATTTTTTGCGGATGATAATGCCAATGATTTTTTCACGTCCAGTCCCCCGCAAGAAGAGGCCGCAGTAGAATTAGGTAGTGCCGCGCCGCTGAAAAACCCCATTATACAAAAAACAATATTGCCCAGCTTTGATATTGTTCGCATCAGCAGAAATGGGACAGGCGTTATCGCGGGACGCGCGGAACCGAATAGTGATATTCATATTTATGCCCATGGTAAGGAAGTTGGCTCTGCGGTCGCAGACCGGAACGGTGAATGGGTACTTTTGTATGATGACCCCTTACCGAGCGGCCCAACTGAACTTAGCCTAAAATCTATAATGCCCGGCAAATTCGAAGTTTTTTCCAGTGATGTGGTCATCGTTGCCGTTCCCAGAAGAGATGAAGGACGATTTAACGAAGATGAAAAAAATGGTGTTGTTGCCATATTAAGCCCGCGTACGGGCGGCGGCCCCACAAGAGTTCTGCAAAAACCGCGGTTGGTAAATTTCGCTGAATTGACCAAGGGCCTTTCATTGGATTCTCTGGATTATGATGAAAAGGCAAATGCAATTATATCAGGAACGGCGACCAAGAATACGCGTTTGCGGATTTATCTGGATAACAATTTCATAGCAGAAGTCACGTCATCGGATGAGGGTATTTGGACCCATTCTTTTGTTAAGGAACTTGGGTTTGAAGAACATATTATTCGTGTTGATCAATTACTCGAAGGTGATGATGTGGAGGTGCGTATTGAGCAACCTTTCGTTCGCGGAGAAGCCATTGACCCCCTGAAAGCCAAGGGAGAGGTGATCGTGCGGCCAGGTAATAGCTTGTGGCATATTGCGCGAAAACTTTATGGTTCAGGTTTTCATTATACCCTTATTTTCGGGGCGAATAAGAGCTTGATAAAAGACCCTGATTTGATTTATCCGGGACAAAATTTTACCCTTCCCCGTGTGCCAATTATGGAATGATTACGGGTCTGACATTGCTCTAGAGCGCTCTAGTTTGCGATGGTGGCTTGGGTTGATTTAAAACTCTCACGCAAATCAAGCAGGGTATAAGCGATGGCCTCCATGAGTCGTCTAGCATTTACAGGGCCGGAAAATTCTGTGCGCAAAACCATTTGTATCTGGCTATTCACTGACAGGTTGTAATCACCTTTTATGAATGATGGTGTGAAGGCTGTCAGCAGGCTTTCTCTGCGGTTTTTATTTTCTGAGCTAAAGGGGATATAGCCAAGGTTGGCGACCAAATTCATGGAAAATATTCCCGGTTTCTCTGAGCGTAATATTTGGCCTAAAAAACTAATATTCTGCCATGAGAAGGTAAAGCGTGACGGGAATTTGATCGTCTCATCTGTTGCCTGAAGGGCCATGTCATTCATTAATTCTTGTAAATCTTTGGGCGGGGATTTTTCCATATCGTCTGTCTTTATACTTTTATTTACTCTTGGCACATTAATTTCCCTATTGGCAGAATGTTTCAATATAGGGAATAATATTTAAAGAGACTTAAAAAACTGTAAATATGCCTTATATTCAGTATAGTTTTGATCATATTTATGACAAAAGACCAGCAGGGAAAAACTATGGCACATGGCAAACCTTCTTATAATGCCGCAGATGAAGAAAATGACGATGGCGATAAAGAGAACCATTGGCAAACCATAAAGACCTTGCTGCCTTTTATATGGATAGCGGGACGGTGGGATCTGAGGACGCGGGTGATATTCGCTCTTGTTTTTCTTATTACCGCAAAATTGATCGGTATTTATGTCCCCTTTTTGTTCAAAGATGCTATCGATGCCTTGACAATTGGCCCTGAGGCGGCTTTTAAGGCTGATATGGGGACAGTCGCGCTTGCGGTGCCCTTTGCCGTTATTTTCAGTTATGGACTGGCGAGAATTTTAAGCCTGTTTTTCGGTGAAATACGCGATGCGGTATTTGCCAAGGTAGGTCAAAATGCCTTGAGGAATATTGCGCTCAGTGTCTTTCGTCATTTGCATAAGCTGTCGCTAAAATTTCATATGGAACGCAAAACGGGGGGCTTAAGCCGCGTTATTGAACGGGGAACGCGGGGGATTGATTTCCTGCTTCGATTTATGTTGTTCAATATCTTGCCGACGTTGCTGGAGATATTGCTGATCACCATTGTTTTCTGGACCAACTTTGGGTTTTATTACGCGTTGGTCACCTTTATCTGCCTGACGTCTTATGTTTTTTATACCATATCGATTACGGAATGGCGGCTGAAATTTCGTAGAGAAATGAACAAGCAAGACACCGAGGCGAATAGCAAGGCGATTGATAGCCTGCTCAATTTTGAAACGGTAAAATATTTCACGAATGAAGCGCATGAAGCACAGCGTTATGATGTCGCCTTGGCAAAATATGAGTCGGCTTCGGTCAGGAGCCAGACGTCACTGGCGGTGCTTAATGTGGGGCAAAGTGTGATCATTTCAACCGGCCTTGTGATCGTGTTGTTGATGGCCGCAAAAGGCGTGATTGAGGGTCAATTTACGATTGGTGAATTTGTTTTGATTAATTCTTTGCTGATTCAGATATATATGCCGCTTAATTTCCTTGGTATGGTTTATCGGGAAATAAAACAATCCCTTGTGGATATGGAAAAAATGTTCGGCATGATCCGAAAAAAATCAGATGTCATGGATGCGCCGGATGCAAAGAGTCTTGCCATTAATGGCGGAGAGGTTGAATTTGATAAGGTATCCTTTCATTATGATGAGGCAAGGCCCATCCTGAAGAATATTTCCTTTAAGGTAGCTGCCGGCACAACCACAGCAATCGTGGGGGCCAGCGGCGCGGGCAAGTCAACTATCTCAAGGATTTTATTTCGTTTCTATGATGTGACATCGGGCAGAATCCTGATTGATGGTCAGGATATTCGTCAGGTTAGCCAAAAAACTTTGCGTCGCCAGATTGGTGTTGTGCCGCAGGATACGGTTCTTTTTAATGATACTATTGGTTATAATATTCAATATGGCCGTCCGGATGCGACGGCTATGGATGTGGAGAATGCGGCAAAGCACGCGCAGATACATGATTTTATTCTGAGTCTTCCGGATCAATATGACAGTGAGGTTGGCGAGCGGGGTCTGAAACTATCCGGCGGGGAGAAGCAGCGGGTTGCCATTGCGCGAACCATTCTGAAAGATCCGGCAATATTATTATTGGATGAGGCAACATCGGCGCTTGATAGTCATACGGAGCTTGATATTCAAATGGCTCTGGAGGAAATTTCCTTGCACCGGACAACGATTGTTATTGCCCATAGATTATCAACTATTGTTAATGCAAATGAGATCATCGTTTTGGAAAGAGGAGAAATTATTGAACGGGGACGCCATGATGACCTGCTGGGGCAAGAGGGTCTTTATTACAGCATGTGGCAGAAACAGAAAGAAGCTTCTGAAGTTATGCAGAAATTAGCAGAACTGGATGAGTTTAATACGGATTTTGATAAAAAGGTTTGATGGTTATTGCAGACTGCTTTACAAATGATTTGTGAGGAAAAAAATGGACAAAATTATGGATAAAATATCACCACTCTTAAGCTACTTTCACAGGGAAGGGCATAAATTCATTTTGGGTTTTGGTGCCGTTACCATGCTTTTCTATTTATTGGGTCTGGATATTTTAGGCGTCGTTGGCCTGATATTGACCATCTGGTGTGCCTATTTTTTCCGTGATCCAGAGCGGGTGACGCCGGTAAAAGCAGGATTGGTCATCAGCCCGGCGGACGGTGTCGTACAATCCGTCTGTATGGCCGTGCCGCCACAGGAACTGGAACTGGGCGATGAATTGCGTACCCGCGTTAGTGTTTTTATGAATGTCTTTGATGTGCATGTGAACCGGGTGCCGATTGATGGTGTGATCGTAAAACAGGCTTATACGCCGGGTAAATTCCTCAATGCCTCTCTTGAAAAGGCCAGCGTGGATAACGAACGGCATTCTCTTTTGCTCAAAGCCTCTTCCGGCAAGCAATATGCGTTTGTTCAGATCGCAGGATTAGTCGCGCGGCGTATTCTTTGCTGGGCCGAAGATGGCAAGGAATATAAGGCAGGTGAAAGATTTGGCTTAATTCGCTTTGGCAGCCGTGTGGATATTTATCTGCCTAAAGGCGTTCATTCCATGGTTTGTGTCGGCCAGCGCGCCGTGGCCGGAGAGACCATCATTGCCAACGAGAAAACCAAAGAGAATGACCGCGAAGGTGAAATCCGCTAGGGCCAAATAATTGGCCTCAGCCACAGGAATATAATATGCCTAATTTAAATGACCATCATTTATTCCCGCTGCGCAGTCTTGTGCCGAATGCCATAACGGTTTTGGCCATATGCGCCGGTATGTCGGCCATAAGGTTTGCTATTCTTGGTCGTTGGGAAGGGGCCGTCCTTGCGGTTCTTATCGCAGGCGTATTGGATGGTTTGGATGGCCGAATGGCAAGGCTGCTGAAGGGGGCTTCCAAGTTTGGGGCAGAATTGGATTCTTTATCTGATATTGTCAGTTTCGGTGTGGCTCCGGCAGTCATTTTATATTCCTGGGCCTTGATGGATGTGAAGGGACTTGGCTGGTTGCTTGCCCTTATATATACGGTATCAATGGCCTTGAGGCTCGCACGGTTTAACACCATGAGCCACGATGAAGACGCCAATAAAGAGGAAAAAAGGGATTATTTCGCGGGTATTCCCGCGCCGGCAGCGGCAGCGCTCGCGCTATGGCCGATGATTTTATATTTTTTAACAGATATTGAATTTTTTCGGAATCCCATTTTTTGTGTGATTTATCTTGGGTGCATTGCCGCCTTGACAATAAGCAGTGTGCCGACTTTTTCTTTTAAGAGGCTGAGTATTAAAAGAAAATATGTCTTATTCTATTTGCTGGGGATTTCTATTTTCGCAACATTGCTGGTGACCCAGATTTGGGCGACAATGTCGGTGGTTGGCCTGCTGTATCTTTTGACTATTCCCGTGGCGGCCTATCAGCATAGGCGAAAATATGGCCAGCATAAAAGCAAAGATAGTAAGAAAAAGCCTGTTTCAGAAAGCGTATCTAAAAAAGATATAAAACCTGAGAAATAATTCCGCGACTATCTTTCAGAAAATAGCCTTGCACTTGCTGCTTTCTAAACGTATGTTTTAAACGATATTGTTGCTTGGTTATCATATCTTAAAAGCAGATTAAAGAATGAAGTATAAAAAATCCGCAGGGCAGAATGCCAAAGAACGTATTCTCGATGTGTCCGAAAAGTTATTTGCCGAGGGTAGCTTCGCGAGTGTTTCAGTTCGAACAGTGACAAGCGCGGCAAATGTTAACTTATCCGCCGTTAATTATTATTTCGGTTCGAAAAAAGGCCTGTTTCAAGCGGTATATGTCCGCCGGGCAACCTTGATGAATCATGAACGATTAGGGTTGTTGCAGAAGGCCGTGGGCAAGGCGCAGCAAGAAGGGCGAGCCGTATCGGTGAGGGAATTGATCAATGCCATGCTGACACCGCCTATTTTTTGGCTGTATGAAGAAGAAAAAGGGCTTTCTGGCTATATCCGTTTTCTCGCCCGCGCCTATCTGGAGGCCGCCAGTGATATGGAAAATGTGTTAAGCCAGGAAGTGGATGTGTTTGATAAATTTGTGCCTTACTTTCAGGAAGTAAATCCGTCACTGACTGTGGAAGATATATATTGGCGCATTCATTTTATCATGGGCGTTATGCATCATACCATCAATCATTTGGATCGGATTGGTTTGTTATCGCATACGGCCTGCAGCGTTGAAACACGTGAACAGACAAGAGACCGAATGGTCGCTTTTTGTTGTGAAGGATTTTAGAGTATAATAAGGATTTATCCGAATAAGTCATCTATGGCGTTCTGGGAAAGATCTTCGCCGTCTAGTTTTTCTGTATCCTCATCAAAATAATGATCAATACTGTCTTTCGGAGCCACGTGTTTTTCGCCATTAATGATAGCGCCGCATTCTTGGATAAGAGTAATCATTTGAGGGCTATAATCATCAATTATTCTTTGGGTTTCTTGATGGGTATCTTCTTCCAGATATTGGGAAACTTGCGCAACGGTGGATAAAACAAGCTCATCCATTTTGGTAATGGTTTCCTCAAAGGGCAGACGATATTCATCGGGGGAATGATTATAGGCTTCTATGGCAAGATCTTTGGCTGTAAAAACACTGTCGGCAAAATGTTCTTGATATTTTTTAGGGGCCCATTCCAAAATATCTTCAATGCATTCGGGCATTGAAGGCAGCATGTCTAACAGCATATGGACTTCATTAAAATGATTTATATAGTCCGTTGCGAGCAAGGTTTGAGAGTTTATATTCTCACCCTTTACTTTATTTTGGAGCGTTTCATAATTTGTCAAAATACTAATTTTCTTTTTTGTATCTGTATGAGTAACCCCAAAAAATGCCTGTAATACGGCCTGCAATACGGCCTGTAATACGGCCTGTAATACGGCCTACAATACGGTTTGTAAGTAATAATATTAGCTAGGCCTTAACATAAGACTAAAAAAAGTTCAATGGCCCTATGAAAAAAACCCCAATCCGAAGATTGGGGCAATGCTCATTTTAGATTATTTATGTGAGGCGATATCACACTGAATAATAGAGTTTAAACTCAGCCGGGTGAGGAAGTATCCTTACCGTATCAATGTCGGCCTGTTTCAGTTCGATATAGGCATCTATCTGATCATCGGAAAAGACATCGCCTTTCTTGAGAAATTCACGGTCTTTGTCCAAGGCTGCGAGTGCTTCATCAAGGGAGGCAGCAACTGTTGGCACTTCTTTTAATTCTTCAGGGGGAAGCGCATATAGGTCTTTATCCATTGCATCTCCCGGGTGAATTTTGTTTTCGATACCATCAAGGCCGGCCATCATCATCGCAGAGAAAGCGAGATAAGGGTTGGCTGTCGGATCCGGGAAGCGCACCTCGACACGCTTGCCTTTTGGGCTTGTGCTATAGGGAATGCGGCAGGAAGCAGAGCGGTTGCGCGCGGAATAGGCCAGCAATACAGGTGCCTCAAAACCTGGCACCAAACGTTTGTAGCTGTTGGTGGAGGCATTGGTAAAGGCGTTCAGAGCCTTGGCATGTTTAATGATGCCGCCAATATAATAAAGCGCCATGTCAGACAGGTCAGCATAGCCACTTCCTGCGAAGAGAGGCTCGCCGTCTTTCCAGATAGACATATGGGTATGCATGCCGGAGCCATTATCCTGAGCAATTGGTTTGGGCATGAATGTCGCTGTTTTGCCATGCTCATGGGCCACTTGATGGGTGACATATTTATTGATCTGTATCCGGTCAGCCGTCTGTACAAGTGTGCCAAACATCATGCCAAGTTCATGCTGGGACGGGGCAACTTCATGGTGATGTTTATCCATGGGCAGGCCCAGTTCTTTCATGATTGTAACCATTTCGCCGCGAATATTGGCGCAGGTATCAACCGGTGCAACGGGAAAATATCCGCCCTTGACGGATGGCCGGTGACCTTGATTACCATGTTCTTCCTGGCGATTTGAATTATAAGGCCCCTCAATATCATCAAGCGTATATGACGCGCTGTTATAAGATACATCAAACTTCACATCATCAAACATGAAAAATTCTGGCTCTGGCCCAAAATAAGCGGTGTCACCGATTCCGGTATATTTCAGATATTCTTCTGCGCGCTGGGCTGTGGAGCGGGGATCACGCGCATAGCCTTCTCCTGTGGCGGGCTCCAGAATAGAGCAGAAAAGAACCATGGTTGGTTGATCCATGAAGGGGTCCATCGTAATATTGCTTGGATCAGGCATTAGAATCATGTCCGATTCATTGATGGCTTTCCAGCCAGATATGGAAGAGCCGTCAAACATAACGCCTTCTTCCATCATGTCTTCATCAAAGACACTGGCATCCATAGTAAGATGCTGCCATTTCCCCTTGGGGTCGGTAAACCTAAGGTCTACAAAAGCAATATCTTTTTCTTTGATCATCTCAAGGACAGTTTTAATATCTGACATAATTTCTTTTTTCCTGAATTGGTTGGATAATTTAAAGGGGGGAATTAAATAGCATCGTCGCCGGTTTCGCCGGTTCG